>CADFRV010000180.1 GCA_902836725.1 Muribaculaceae bacterium | reverse complement strand
CCGCCCTGGATGCCGACATACTCACCGCCATGATGAAAGGAGATGTCAGTGGCGTCACAGACCAATGGTTACGGAACATGAAAGAACAATATCCTTTTTTTCCTGTACCGGAGGCCATGAATCTGCGCGACAATATGGGCGACCTCACAGAAGAGGAGCGCAAGAGAGCCATAAGCCATATAGCCCTCTCACTGGGTGGAGGAGGAGTAGAGGCAGCCGGAATGATATGCCCCGACTACCAGGCGGCGGTGAATTATCCGCAGGAGAAAAAAACATACAAGCCGTCTACCGAAAATACCATCGACAAATTTCTCAGCACATACGGCAACACAGAAGATGCCGAACTATCCACCCTTGAGAAACTTATTTTCAATCCGGTAGCAGACTACTCCCAGCAGTTAATGCGCGATGCCGAGGCGCTCCCAGCAGAGCCTTCCCCCACCGGCGACTCACAGGACGACCGCATCAACAGGTTCATACTTTCCGTCAACGACAGCCCTCTTTCAGAACAGACGGAAGAGACAGTGCCCATAGAGATGCCTAAACAGGAGCCAAAACCCGCACCGCACCGCACAAACCGGCAAAGCAGAAAAACCGCCGCCTCAGAGCCACTTGCAAAAGCCCCCGAACAGCCCGCCGACAACTCTCTTCTGAGCGAAAGCCTCGCCAAAATATATATAAAAACAAAACGCTATGAGCGTGCTTATGAAATTCTTAACCGATTAAGTTTGGCATTTCCGGAAAAAAATGCTTACTTTGCAGACCAATTACGATTTTTGCGCAAACTGATGCTCGCCGAGAGCTACAGCAAAAAACGTATTGAAAATCAAACCACACAAGAAAAATAAAAAAAGAAACCGAACTATAGTTCCAAAGAAAAAAATGTACACGCTCATTATCATTTTAACCGTATTAGTTTCATTACTTCTTATCGTAGTCGTACTGGTTCAGAAATCAAAAGGCGGCGGTCTCTCCTCATCTTTTGCAGGTTCTAACCAAATCATGGGTGTACGTCGCACCAACGACTTCATCGAGAAAGCTACATGGACCCTCGCAGGCATCATCGGTGTGCTCTCAATCCTCAGCGTATTCGTAATGCCCCGCAACCTGGTGCAGAGCGGTTCACGCGTTAAACCTGTAAATGAGATCCAGACCGTAACCGGTACAGAATACAACACTCCCGCTCCTGTAGCAAACCCTGCAACCGATGCAGCCGCTCCCGCAGCCGCAGAGGAAACTCCCGCAGAATAATCCCAATCACATACATATCTTACAAACAGCCCGCGCATAATGTGCGGGCTGTTTGTTTATATTCTGACTTATCTTTTTATTTCGGCTTACGCCTCAACACAAATGCTTCAGCAGCCTCGGCCGGAAAAATAAAAAAGAGAGGCAATTAAAGCTCCATTTTTTAACTATCTTTGTGCAATTTTAGCCAGTAAAGGCCCCATACCCTCCAATTTATCCTGAAAAACAAATTAAACCAGATTTATAACCTTATCACATTTTCTTATGAAAAAATTTTTGATAGCGCTGACAGCGTTGCTCTCCTCACTTGGAGCATCAGCCCAGATTGTGCCTTCGCTCCACAATCTGAACATCTTCAACCATCTTGCAGTCGGCGCACATGCAGCCACCACTGGATTCGGTTTTGAGGTAGGCACCACAATCACCAACTGGGTGGAACTCCGCGCAGGTGTAAGCATTATGCCCGGTTTCGGCTTCCACACCGATACAGAGGTGGAATATGCCTACAACGCCTATCCCGGTTATGACTTCGATAACAATATACCCGACTACAACAATGAAGTGACCCTCGACGCCAACTTCAAGCGTGTGCAGGGTTCCGTGATTTTCAATATCTATCCCTTCGGTAAAAAAGGAGGCTTTTTCGTGGCAGCCGGCGGTTACTTCGGGGGAAAGGACATTATAAAAATCAAAGGACATGCCGACCCAGAGACTATCGATCTCATGAAAGATCCCTATGTACAGATCGGCGACTACCAGATAGATTTCGATGAAAACGGTGATGTGAACGGCGCTCTCCGTGTAAACAAATTCCGTCCGTATATCGGTATCGGCACCGGTCATTTCATACCCAAACGCCGCATCAATTTCAGCTGGGAAATAGGCGTGCAGTTCCATGGCAAACCCAAACTGTATGCCAACGACGAGATAGTAAACCTCAGCGATGTCACAGATGATGACACCTACCAGAAAATAATGGATAAACTTACAGTATGGCCGGTACTCAAATTCACACTTTCCGGCCGCATCTTCTGATATATTCCCCCCTCATAAAACAGTTATCGCACATGGCAAACTTACCGTGTGCGATAACTGTTTTATAAGGGGTCAGGATGTGATTTATATTATAAAAACCGGTGTTTAAAAGTGTGCATAAAACTGTTGAAAACCGTGTTGGGAACAGTGTTGAAAATAGTGAGCGCCAAATTTGGAATATGGAAAAAGGGTGAGTTATATATGGTTCCGGAAAGTATGCAAAGATGTATGAAAGTAAATATAGACGGGTTATGAAAGGGGTTTTCCACAGTTTTTAGTAGGAGTTTAGAGTGAAAGTTATTAACTTTGCACGTTATAAACAGTATGTTCATAACCTCCATAACTTGCTATGGTTCAGCAGAGGGTTATGTCAATAATATGACAATAACAAGGTCAATGAATTTGATAACCCATAAATGCAAATATTATCGCTGAAAGTTATGGAATGTTTCAACACCCCTTATTATTATTGGGATTGAAACTGATTTTTTGAAAAAATTTTCAATCATTTAAAAATATAGTAAAATGAATGTTGAAAACGGATTCGTTGATGAACCGGTTCCCGCCGGAATCGATCTCATGGAGGAAATAAAAAAACTCAAGAAAGAGAAGGACGCCGTGATCCTCGCCCACTATTACCAGACGGGGGAAATCCAGGATCTGGCAGACTTCATCGGCGATTCGCTTGCTCTGGCACAGATAGCACAGAAACTGGAGAACCGGATGATCGTGCTTTGCGGCGTTCATTTCATGGGGGAAACCGCCAAGATCCTTTGCCCCGGCAAGAAGGTGGTGGTGCCCGACACCAATGCGGGTTGCTCGCTTGCCGACTCCTGTCCCGCCGACGATTTCTCCCGTTTCGTATCGGAGCATCCCGGACATATGGTGGTAAGCTATGTGAACACCTCCGCGGCAGTGAAAGCCCTGACAGATGTGGTGGTCACCTCATCCAACGCACGCAAGATAGTGGAAGCGCTTCCGGAAGACGCGAAGATAATCTTCGGACCCGACCGCAATCTCGGCAACTACATCAACTCCGTCACCGGACGCAATATGGTGGTATGGGACGGCGCATGCCACGTGCATGAACAGTTCTCGGTGGAGAAGCTCGTCGAGCTGAAGAAAGCCCATCCCGGAGCGAAAGTGCTTGCACACCCCGAATGCAAGAAAGCCGTGATAATTCTGGCAGACAAGGTAGGCTCTACAGCCGCATTACTCAAATACGCTCAGGAGAGCGACGAGAAAGAGTTCATTGTGGCTACAGAAAGCGGCATCCTTCACGAGATGCGCAAGAGCTGTCCCGACAAGAGATTCATCCCCGCACCTCCGGCAGACAGCACATGCGCATGCAACGACTGCTCTTACATGAAGCTGAACACCCTTGGGAAGCTATACAACGCACTGAAATATGAGCTGCCGGAGATACATGTGGATCCCGCGGTGGCCGAGGCAGCAAGGAAACCTATAGAGCGGATGCTCGCCATGTCGTGAAAAGTTTTTCAACATACATTTCAACAAATATTTCAACAGAAACAATATAATCCCCACGATGGAGTACAATCATAAAGAAATAGAGAGCCGCTGGCAACAGCACTGGAAAGAGAACAAGACATACAAGACCGAAACCGACGGAAGCAGACCGAAATTCTATGTGCTCGACATGTTTCCCTATCCTTCGGGTGCGGGACTTCATGTAGGCCATCCCCTCGGCTACATCGCGTCCGATATATTTTCCCGCTACAAACGTCTGTGCGGCTTCAATGTGCTTCACCCGATGGGTTACGACGCATACGGTCTGCCTGCCGAGCAGTATGCCATCCAGACAGGACAGCACCCCGAAGTGACCACACGCGAGAACATAGCCCGCTACCGCCAGCAGCTCGACCGCATAGGTTTCTGCTACGACTGGGACCGCGAGATACGCACATGTTCGCCCGACTATTACAAATGGACACAGTGGGCCTTCATAGAGATGTTCAACCACTATTATGACACAAAGCTTGACAAGGCTATGCCTGTGGCTGATCTGGTAAAACATTTCGGGGAGAAAGGTACAGAAGGCGTCCATGCCGCATGCACAAAGGAACTCAGCTTCACTGCAGCAGAATGGAACGCCATGGACGCACGCCAGAAGAGCGACACCCTGATGAACTACCGCATAGCCTATCTCGGCAATACGATGGTGAACTGGTGTCCCAAGCTCGGCACCGTGCTCGCCAACGACGAGGTAAGCGAGGGGCTTTCTATCCGCGGCGGTTATCCTGTGGAGCAGAAACTGATGTACCAATGGTGTCTCCGCGTGAGCGCCTATGCACCCCGCCTGCTCGATGATCTGGACGGTCTGGCATGGAGCGATTCGATAAAGGAGACACAACGCAACTGGATCGGCCGCTCGGAAGGCGCCGAAATGCAGTTCCGCATAAAGGACAGCGATGTGGAGATGACAATCTTTACCACACGCGCCGACACCGTGTTCGGCGTTACCTTCATGGTGCTTGCTCCTGAAAGCAAGTATGTGGATATGGTCACCACACCCGCACAGGCCGATGCCGTGAAGGCTTACCGTGACGAGATAAAACACAAGACCGAGCGTGAGCGCATGATCGACAAAAAGGTGAGCGGTGTCTTCACAGGTGCCTATGTGATAAATCCGCTTTCCGGAAAAGAGATTCCCGTATATGTGAGCGACTATGTGCTGGCCGGCTACGGCACCGGCGCCATCATGGCTGTACCCGCCCATGACAGCCGCGACTATGCTTTCGCCCGCCATTTCGATCTGCCTGTAATCCCGCTGATAGAAGGCGCTGATGTGAGCGAGGAGAGCTTCGACGCCAAAGAGGGACGGATGATCAACTCGGCAGGTCCCGAGCTTGATCTTAACGGCATGGAGGTAAAAGAAGCCATCGCCGCCACCAAACGTTTCATAGAAGAGAAAGGGATAGGAAAGGTAAAGGTGAATTACCGTCTGCGCGACGCCATCTTCAGCCGTCAG
>CADFRV010000179.1 GCA_902836725.1 Muribaculaceae bacterium | reverse complement strand
GAGCGTCAGACAAAACGGGAGTTAAAATGAAAACGGTTTCGTAGTGGTTCATTTGAAACTTTTGTTTTGAAAAATGATATTTGTTCTATTCCGGAATGGACACAACGCGCCCAAACCGGGTGCAAAGTTAACACATTTTTTTCTCTTGACAAAATGTTTCAGAGCACCACTATGATTTTTTCTGAAATTACATGCGGAATTATATGCGTGTCAATCTGTGGTTATCACCTGGTCCATTATCCCCTCTATCATCTGAAGGGTCACGTCCAACGTATCGTTTTCCACCTTTACAACTTTTGGATAGTGAGCCAGGTATGTGAATTTCAGTTTGGAACCAGGTTCAACTTCAATGGTATAACGGCCGTTCTCATCTGTAAGCACACGGTTTTCCGTATCATCCTCCACACATACCACTGCGCCCATTAACGATTCATTTTCCCATGACGAGACCAATGTCCCTGTTACCTTGATCGGTTCGGCATTCATCAGCCCTGCGGCAAACGACAGGACTATCGTCGAGAAGAACGCCTTCATACACGAAGGGGATGCCATCATGTTTTTCATATCATGCAACTTGTAAACGGTTAATATTCAAACATTCCAGACGTCGCACCCACTATGGCACATGGATTTGCCGGGAGTGGCACGGCTATGTCTGTCTTTCAAGCAAATTTACAAAATATTCCACAGAAAATATAAAAAAAGATGAAAGATTTGTTAATCTCACATAAAATACCGTCGTACAAATGCATCAAGAAAATTATACTGATTTATATATGAATCAGATTATTTTTTGCGTGAGAATCTACGGAATATTTTCATGACACGGCGGGTGATGCTATAAGCCATCATCGCTATATCCACTGCTCTCATAAAATTCTGAAAACCATTTACTGTACCGTTAATGGCTTCTTTTTCCTCCCGTAGTTTTGGTGACACAAGCATCATGAGACGCTCCTGTGCCACTTCAATTTTCAGACCCGTTACAAGTCGGCGGTAACGGATCTCATCAAGCGTATAGCCTCTGAACGGCTTTTCCGCATGTGAAGAAACGCTGCTGTGGTGAGCGTGTCCGTTCACTACAGCAGCATGAGTGCCTGATCCCCCACTTACTGCCACACGGCTTCTCTCTGCCATGGCGGCTTTCTCTTTGTCTGCGTGGATGTGTTGTCCGTTTTGGTTGCGTGAGTTCATATTCCACTGTTATTTAATCTGATTCTACTTCTAAAAAGGAATACACGGTGTCCGGATATTATCATTTGTCAGAGACATGCTCTTCATGAGATTTTTCATTTTCCTTCTCCTCGAATATAAGACGGCTCACAAATCTGGCAATAGGATTGATTATTACCCATTTCCGCAAAGTAAGAACCAGGATCATAAGCAACACGAAAAAGCCGAAGCATATAGCATAACAAGCCCATTGGGGAAGCACAAGCGCCAGCAGCTGCACCATCGCGCCTGAAAAAAAGGCCAGCGCAAAAATGCCGAGCACCAGAAGCGATATTAAAACGACGGCCGCCGAAAACACCACGGTGAGTTTTTCAGCGACAGTGAGCCTCACATTGTCGAGATAAAGTCGTATCAGACGGAGCAACAGCTCCTTGCCGGTAGAGAAGGTATGGGGTATTTTCCCTGACATTTTCATAAACAAACAGTGTGACGATAGAAGGAATACTACAATAAAGAGACGGGGAGGAGGGGCAGCCGCACAAATAAAGGGAGAGCGAAAAATTAATTGGTCTTTTAGTCAGTGCTGTTTTTCGCTCCCCGCTTTATTATATCCGGATCAAGCCGTCCCTCCATTGTAGGTGGGGGGGACAGCATCGGTCAAACATGAATTATTTCTTTATTTCGGCAGCAATCTCGTCTACCAGTTCCTCAAGTTCCTCCTCTTTGGTGCATTTGCATACACCATATTTTTTCAGAAGCTGGCGGATCTGGCCACGAAGGTCCTCACCCTTTTCAGGGGCGAATAGGAGAGCTGCACCGGCGCCCACAATCGCGCCGCCGAGAAATGCATAAAGCAGATTCAATGGTCTCATTTTTCTTATAGTTTTTATGTTTGTTATTTGTCTTGTTGTGTCGCCTCACCTGCGTGGGGCCTCTCAGGCAGGGAAGAGATTATTTCTGGATCTCCTCCTGAAGCTCGTCAACAAGCCGGTCAAGCTTCGATTTTTTCAGATTCACACCTTTTTCCTTGAGATAACCCACAATTTCGTCTCGGAGATCATCACCTTTTTTGGGAGCGAAAAGCAAACCGAGAGAGGCGCCTACCAGGGCACCGCCCACTACAGCCAGTACAATGTCTAAGTTCTTCATAACGTAAAATGGTTTTTAGTGTTTGGATGTTTTTTACTATCTACAACAAGCAACGCGCCGATTGGTTCTCGCTGTCTACAACATTTCCTCAAATATCGCAAAAATATCTTTAACAGTTTCCTGTTACGGGCAATATTAGCTAACTTTGTGTATAAAACAGCCAATTTCAGACTGTTTTTCATATCGGAAATGAGCAAATCTTCAAAAGACATAAAAAACATACACTCTGCCCCCCTCCGCGCTACAGCCGCAGGGGGCGATATCGTCATAAAAGGAGCGCGTGTCAACAATCTTAAGAATGTTGATCTCACCATACCGCGCGGCAAACTGATCGTTGTCACAGGGCTTTCAGGCTCCGGCAAATCATCGCTCGCCTTCGACACCATCTATGCCGAGGGGCAACGCAGATATGTGGAGAGCCTCTCGGCTTATGCACGCCAGTTCCTGGGCAAAATGCACAAGCCTGAGGCCGACTTCATCAAGGGATTGCCACCGGCCATAGCCATTGAGCAGAAAGTGAACACGCGCAACCCGCGAAGCACCGTAGGCACTTCCACGGAAATATACGACTATCTCCGACTGCTTTTCAGCCGCGTGGGGCGCACATATTCACCAGTAAGCGGTTGCGAAGTGAAACGCCACACCGTCACAGACGTAGTGGATACGGCGCTCTCCTATCCCCGTGGGACACGCATCGCCGTAGTGGCACCGCTGCATCTACCCGCCGGACGCACGTTCAAGGAGCATCTTGAGATACTGCGCAAAGGGGGCTATTCGCGCCTTTACGCTGACGGCCGTTTCATTGACTTCGCGGAAATACTCGAAAGCGACGACGCGCAGCACCCCTCCCCCGCCGGTTACGAATTGCTCATAGACCGCCTTGCTGTCAGCGACGACAGCGATGAGCAGTCGCGTCTCGCCGATTCGGCCGAGACAGCCTTTTTCGAGGGGAACGAAAGCTGCACACTCATTGTATGGGATAAAGATGATGTGCGCCGCCACGAATTCTCAAAACGTTTCGAAGCCGACGGCATCACGTTCCTGCAGCCCACCGATCTGCTTTTCAACTTCAACAACCCTTATGGTGCATGTCCGCGCTGCGAAGGGTTTGGAAAATGTATCGGCATCGACGAGCGCCTTGTCGTGCCAAATCCCGCACTTTCCGTTTACGAGGACGCGGTGGCCTGCTGGCGCGGGGAGAAAATGGGGGAATGGAAACGCGACTTCATACGCATGGCCGCCCAGACCGGATTCCCAGTACATCGCCCCTATTGCGAGCTGTCACAGGCCGACAAAGACCTCCTGTGGCACGGAGGAAAAGGATTCAGCGGTATCGACGGATTTTTCAGGATGGTAGAACAGAACCAGTACAAGGTGCAGTATCGCGTGATGATGGCACGCTACAGAGGAAAAACACTCTGTCCCGAATGCCACGGCAACCGTCTGCGCCCCGAGGCGTCGTATGTAAAGATTGCCGGTAAAACCATCTCGGATCTGGTGAAACTGCCTGTATCAGGACTGCTCGAATGGTTCAACACACTCGAACTGTCGGAACACGATGCCTCCGTTGCAAAACGTCTGCTGACCGAAATACGCAACAGACTGACATTCCTCGTAGATGTGGGGCTTGAATATCTGACCCTCGACCGCCTCAGTTCCACACTTTCAGGCGGCGAAAGCCAGCGCATCAATCTCGCCACTTCCCTCGGATCATCGCTTATAGGATCGCTTTATATTCTCGACGAGCCGAGCATCGGGCTGCACTCCAGAGACACCCAGAAGCTCATCGGGGTGCTCCGCCACCTGCAGAGCATAGGAAATACCGTAATCGTGGTGGAACATGACGAGGAAATAATGGAAGCGGCCGACTGGATCATAGATGTGGGTCCCCAGGCCGGCCGTCTCGGAGGCGAAATCGTTTACGAAGGCCCGGTATCGGGTCTCGACAAAGCCTCCGACAGCTATACCGCCAAATATCTGACCGGCAGGATGGAGATCCCCCTCCCCTCTTCGCGCCGCAGATGGAGCAGCTACATCGAGGTCAAGGGCGCCATGGAGCATAACCTTAAAAATATCGACGTGCGCTTCCCGCTCGGCGTAATAACCGTGGTGACCGGAGTAAGCGGCTCCGGTAAATCCACACTAGTGCGCGACCTACTCTACCGTGCCATGCTGCGCCATCTCGGGGAAGCGTCAGACGCGCCCGGAGCCTTCCGCGAACTGTCGGGCGACACAGGCCGCATCAGCGCCGTGGAATTCGTGGATCAGAATCCAATAGGAAAATCCACACGCTCCAATGCCGCCACCTACCTCAAGGCATACGACGAGATCAGACAGCTTTTCGCCGATCAGCAGGGAGCCAAGCAGATGGGGTTCTCACCCGCCTATTTCTCGTTCAATACCGAGGGAGGCCGGTGCGAGGAGTGCAAGGGGGAAGGAACCATCAACATAGAGATGCAGTTCATGGCCGACATAACAATCCCCTGCGAGGCATGTGGAGGCAAAAGATTCAAACGCGACGTACTCGAAATAGAATACCGCGGCAAAAATATCTATGACGTGCTCGACATGACCGTCAACCAGGCCATAGAATTTTTCTCGGAAACCGGTGGAACCACAGAACGTCGGATCGTGCGCCGTCTCAAGCCTCTCCAGGATGTGGGTCTCGGATACATCAAGCTCGGACAATCGTCCTCCACCCTCTCGGGCGGCGAGAACCAGCGTGTGAAACTTGCCTATTTCCTTGCCCTGGAGAAACAGGAACCGACCATGTTCATCTTCGACGAGCCGACCACCGGCCTGCATTTCCACGACATAAACCTCCTCATGGACTCCTTCAACCGCCTCATCGCCCAGGGACACACAGTGATAATCATAGAGCACAACATGGACGTCATAAAATGTGCCGACCATATCATTGACCTGGGACCGGAAGGGGGCGCTGCGGGAGGTGCACTTGTAGCGGCCGGCACCCCCGAAGAGGTGGCCCGCTGCGAG
>CADFRV010000178.1 GCA_902836725.1 Muribaculaceae bacterium | reverse complement strand
CCGAGAAGATGATGAATTACGAGGTGTCTGTCTCCCAGAAATGGGGGCATATGCTTGGGGCGTCTGTGACGCTGTATTACAGCTCCGGATCCGAGATGATCCAGACCGTGGACATGCGCAATGTGAATACCGGACGTTTCATAAACAAAGGTGTGGAGATCTCGCTTGACAGCCGCCCGATGAGCCATCTGTGGCTCAACGCCTCATACAGTTACCTGCACAGTTCGCTCGACAATCTCACGGGAGCGCCACGCCACCAGTATTCACTGGGAGCCGACTGGCAGGCATTGCGTCAGCTCACTGTGAGCGCGCAGATGAAAGGGGCGGCGCGCCTGTATGTCTCCGACCTGACACCACTGCAGAGTTTCGCCACTCTTGATTTCAAGATCTCCTATACCCCGTGCGAGTATGCGACAGTGTTCACGCGTCTTGAAAACGTGACAGACGCACGCTATACTCTCATGCGTGGCTATCCTATGCCCGGATTTACCGCCATGGGTGGTGTGAAACTTTCATTCTCCACCCGATAAACGCACGCCTGACGCAAAAAAATTTACGCACATAATATGACGCTTATGAAAAAAACGATCTTTTTATCGGCTGTCGCGGCAGCCGCGATAGCATGCTCCGGATGTACAGGTGCCAAAGCACAGTCCGACGCGGCATCAGCGGGGGAGAAAATCGAGACTGCATCTCTACCCACAGTATATTATATAAAGGAGATTAATCCTGAGAACCTTTTGAAGATATATAAGGCTCTCGGAAGAAAGGCCGAGGGAAACAATGTGGCGGTGAAGATCTCGACCGGAGAGTCGAACAAGTCGAACCATCTTGATCCCAACCTTATCGCCCCGCTGGTAAAGGAGGTGAAGGGCACCATAGTGGAATGCAACACTGCGTATGGGGGCAACAGAAGCGCCACCGAGAAGCATCTTGAAGCGGCCCGCGAACATGGATTCACCTCCATCGCAAAGGTGGATATAATGGATGCCGACGGCGAGGTGAAGATCCCCGTGGAGGGTGGCGACCATCTGAAATATGATATCGTGGGCAAGAATTTCCTCGACTACGATTTTCTTGTGGTACTCTCGCATTTCAAGGGCCATGCGATGGGAGGATACGGCGGTGCGCTGAAAAATATCTCGATCGGCATAGCCTCCTCAAACGGCAAGGCGTATATACACACTGCCGGAAAGGTTGAGAGTGCGGCAGAGCTGTGGAACAATCTTCCCGAGCAGGATGCGTTCCTGGAATCCATGGCGGAGGCATGCAAGGGTGTGCTCGACCATATGGGCGACAAGGTGCTGTACATAAATGTGGCCAACAGGCTTTCTGTGGACTGCGATTGCGACGGCGATCCCGCCGAGCCTAAAATGGGCGACATAGGTATTCTGGCGTCACTCGATCCGGTGGCCCTTGACCGCGCGAGCGTGGATATGGTGTTCAATTCCGACGATCCCGGCAAGGGCGATCTGATAGAAAGGATAAATTCACGACACGGAACGCACACAATCGAGCATGCCGAGAAGCTCGGGCTGGGATCGCAGAAGTACCGCCTTGTGACTTTGGAATAAAATACGGTGAAAACGTTATTGAAAGTTTGAATTTTGCTGGCACCCCTCGTCGAGAGGGGTGTTTTTGTGTATATGTTAGCATTTTTGTTCTGACAGGTAATTCCGTGCAGCGATAATACACAAATTTACTTGATTCTTTGCATGGATGAGACTAAATTTGTAGTGCTGAAAATTTTTACTGTCACCACCCTCATACCTTAAAACATGAAAAAACTGATTCTGGCTTCAGCGACATGCGTAGCCATTCTTGGTGTTCCGCATATTAATGCAGAAAATATTCCTAACCCCCTTCTTCCGAATGTGGCCGATATCGGCGTGATGAAATACAACGGGAAATATTATCTGGGGGGATGCCGCACCGACGGCGATTTCTATATATCATCAGATCTTATAAACTGGGAAGGCCCGATCCATGTGATTGACATGGACAACGAGTGGAGCAAAGGCTCGGGGTGCGGCAACAATCAGATACATGCCAACGACATGCTTTACGACAACGGTACGGTGCATGCCTACTGGTCGGTGAACTACTGGGGGAAGGATCTGCATGCCGTGCATGTCGTGCACTCCGAGGCCACGGATCCCATGGGGCCGTATGCCGAACCGGTAAGAGACCGCTGGATGGACAACCGCATTGACCCGAAAGTGTTCCGCGACGATGACGGCCAGTTATATATGTATATGGTGCGTTTCACCGACGGCAATACCATATGGGCGCGCAAGATGAAAAACTGGCGTGAGTTCAACGACACCGATCCCGATGCCATCCTCTGCCAGTTCTCTTCCAATCCCAACACCTGGGAGCGCATGGACAATGCCGTTGCCGAGGGGCCGTGGGTGATCAAATACCACAACCAGTATTACATGATGTACAATGCCAACCATACCGCCGGCGAATGGGGCAACTATCAGCTCGGTGTGGCACAGGCGCAGTCGCCGATGGGATTCAACAACGGCAACAAATATCCCCATCCGGTAGTGTTGTCGAACCAGAAGGAGCTTGAGGACAACTATGTGGATCTGCTGCGGTACTCCACCGGCACATATAACCCGATGTTCAGCTATACCACAAATCCTCCCGCCGAGGGGTGGAGGGCTCCTGATTTCAACGACAAAAACTGGGCTAAAGGTTCGGGCGGTTTCGCTCCGCGTGCCGAAAAGGGTACCACCACATACCGTCGCGGAACTAACTGGAATACTGAAAACATATGGCTCCGCAAAAATTTCAATGTCTCGGATCTGAACCATAATCTCGCTCTCAGGCTTACGACCCATGGCCCTGCAAAAGTATATCTGAACGGGCAAGAGATACACTCCGAAGACAAGGGGGTATACCGCATCGTGAACTTCACTCCCGAAATGAAGAAGCTTCTGAAACTCGGCGGAAACACTCTCGCCATTGAGAGCTCGGCCAAGGGACGCAGAGGGGGATATGTGAATGCCGAACTGTTTGACATGGTTGACGGCACAGCGGCACCTGAAATCGTATGGACTCCCGGTCAGCCTAACATCCTCCGCGGCCCCAACGGTCTGGAATGGTGGCTGATATATATGGCCAACGACAACGGCAACACACGCAGCCAGTATGTGGACCGTGTGCATTTCCACGGCGACAAGATGTTTGTCGACGGTATAACACATGCCAACAATCCCGGCTATCATCCCACTCCGGCGCTTCCTGCCTACGGTGAAATCTTCGATGGACCGGTGGATCTGAAAAAGTGGGACAATCTTGACCAGGAGGCATGGCGTGTGGCCGACGGAGAGCTTAAGGGTGTGCCCGGCAGTTCGGCTGTTCTGGCGCCCGGGCTTGCCGCCAAGTCATACCTCTGGGAAGCTAATGTGAAACCGGAGCAGACGGCAGGTGTATATGCCATATGGCTTGACGATTCAAACAACGTTAAAATAATGTTCGACAAGGGGGCCGGTGCATGGACCGTTGTGGAGACAGTGGATGGAAAACCGCATACCCTCGGCGCCACACCCCTGCGCGACGATTTCAAATGGGATGTATACCACCAGATAAGAGTGGAGCGTGATCTTGGCGATCTGATAGTCTCCATTGATGAGATGCGCGTTTCAAAACCTTTTGAGACACAGCTTACAGCCGAGGCGGTTCCCGGTCTGGTGACAGTAGGGAATGCCGCTTACGACGGTCTGGTATATACCATCGGATTCGATGACGGCAACGACCGCATGAACGGTTGGGAAATGGCCGAGGGCGCTCTTGTACCGACTGAAAAGGGTGCTTCTGTGTCAGGCGCCATGAAAGCCTTCAAAGGCACTCCGGCTGTGGATTATGAGTTTACCACTCAGGTCTCAGGTCTCGGCGACGACGCTGTGGCAGGTTTCTATCCCCTTTATGTTGATCCCTCCAATTACATAGAGGCAGTGCTTGACGCACCTGCACGCGCCCTGAAAGTGACAACCGTGCGCAAAGGAAAGACTGTGGATACCCGCACTCTTCCAGTTGACTGCATGCGCACCCTCTACGCCGACATGAGATTTACAGACTCCTACGACAAGGGTTATACCACCGATTGTCCCACCGTGTTCGACGCCATATATCTGAAACGCTATGACGTGGCCAACAGAAATGTTTTCACAGACAACCGTTTCGACAAGGAGACAGCCACTGTGGGTGACAAGGAGATATTCGTAGACAATATGTTCAGTCTCATGGAGCCTTCGATGCTCGCCGAGGATGGCAGCTGGAAGGTGCTTCCGGTGGAGAACGCTTCTGTGGCACAGAATCCGGCATATAATGTCGCTTCTTTTGATCCGGTGAAGGCAAGCCGTCTGCGCTTCATCAACCGCGATCCGTCGGACGGAGCGCACCATATTTACGACATACGTCTGCACGAACTGTTCAAGGACAGCTACAATCTCCGTTCAGTGCGCGACGGCGACACATTGCGCCTCTTCGTAGACGGTCGTGAGATGGCAGAGCTTCCGGTCAAGGGATTCGGCGAGGCTACGGTGGGACTTGTTTCCCGTCAGGGCACCCCCGAATACCACGGACTGACCTACTACCACAAATAATAGATAGATTTCTTAAAACTCTTTACTCATATTGATTTTTTATAGGTTTGTAACGATTCTGAATTGTAGTTCACATAGTTAGTATCTTGGAATTGTATTAGTTAGTATGCAATAAAGAACATGGTTACTTGGAGAGCGTCTGCGACGTGAGTCGCGGGCGCTTTGTTATGTATTGCGGTTCGATAAAACCCGAAAACAAAAATCCTGTAACGAAGATCAGGTTTTAGCAGACGGCAATATTTTGCTATATTTGTCAGACTATTTCTTCATTTTATGAGTAAATATCTGTTTGAAGTGTGTGCGGCGGATCTGGAAGATGTCATTGCCGCGATAGATGGCGGCGCTGACCGGGTGGAATTGTGCCGGAATCTGGAGGAAGATGGCCTTACTCCAGATTATGAGACGATAAAAGCGGCTGTCGGCATGGCACGTAATGCGGGGCGTCCATTCAAGGTAATGGTGCTCGTAAGGTTGCGTCCGGGCGATTTTGTATATACCGATGGTGAAAAAGAATTGATGAAACGTAGTGTCGCCGATATCATCGATCTGGGTGTCGACGGCGTGGTTGTCGGTTCGCTTACACCCGACGGCGCGGTTGACACGGAGTGGGTGCGGCAGATCACCGACATGGCTCACGAGAGGCTTGTGTCAGTGACATTCCACAGGGCTTTTGATCATGTGGATGACTTCGGCAAAGCACTGGAAGCACTTGCCGAGGCCGGCATTGACAGGGTTCTTACCGCAGGAGGTCAGGAGGGCGCAGACAAAGGATCCGACACACTTTCCCGACTGGTCTGCCAGGCCGACGGCAGAATAATA
>CADFRV010000177.1 GCA_902836725.1 Muribaculaceae bacterium | reverse complement strand
GAGAACTTGGAGTTGGCAATGAGCAGGCTTCTGAGATTGTGGATGGCGATGTGGCCAAATTAAGAAATACGCTCGATTGTGGGGGGGAATTTACTCTTGGCAGTCTTGGAGTATTCCGTTTGTCGGATAGCGACGAGATAGCTTTTTCTCCTTTTGCAGATGTGCCTGGAGTTAATGGGGCCTTTTACGGTCTTCGTCCGATTTCGCCCCTTCTGTTGGCAAGCAGGAACAGCGAGAATGCTGTGAGCGTGTCGCGTGTGGCTGTTGACAGCGTAAGGGCTGATGAGGGTGTCAGGCGATTTGGGTTGTTCCCAAGCCAATGGAGGGCCTACGCATCCGGGACGGTTGCCACGCTTGCTGTGCTCCTTACTTTAGCATTTTTCGTGCTTTCACCCATTAGGATAGACAAGAATGCCCAGACTGCTTCGATCGCTCCTGTTGCGGGATCTTATGTGCAGCCGGAGGATGGCGTCCGTTCGCTTGTCGGTCAGGCTGCCAGACTGGCGGCAGATGGCATATCGCCATTTATAAAGACAATGGGTTTGTCTTCGGCAACTCCAGACCATATTTCATATGTAACTGGGGCAACTGTTGCAGAAAATATTGAGGAGCCGGTTTCTGTCGGGATGACAGAGGATAATATTGCGGCTCCTGTAGCGGTGGCGCCTGCAGCAGAGGAGCGCAAGACTGAACCGCAATCCCCCTCGATCCGTTTTAATGAGGCAGACCCGTATTTCGTGATTGTGGCTTCCTTCCCGACGATCGATCAGGCAAAGAGCTTTATCAATGCAAGCAAAGGCCATCGTCTCGGCATCTTGGAGATGAACGGACGGTTCAGGGTATATGCGGCTACCGGCCAGAGTTATGCTTCGGCATCCTCTATGACAGCTCTTGTCAATGAGCCTGCTGCATGGATTTGCCGCAGATAAGCCATAGTGTGGAGATCTTTAGTATGGAGGTCTTTTCCCACATAAACCGGAACGCCGGTCTGCTTAATTTAACCGGATTTTATTATGGATAATTTTCACGAATTACTTTTGAATCGCCGGAGTATCCGCAAATATACGGATGAGAAGGTGGATCCCGAAGATGTAAAACTCATATTGGAGGCTGCTTTGACGGCGCCGTCGTCGAAAAGCGGCCGTTCATGGCAGTTTGTCGTGGTTGAGGACAGCGAAATGCTTGACCATCTGAGTAGATGCAAACCCAACTATGCTACTTCAATAGCAAAAGCTCCCCTGGCCGTGGTTGTGACGGCTGATATTACCAAAAGCGAGGCGTGGATTGAGGATGCGTCTGTGGCGGCAGCTTTCATGCAGTTGCAGGCCGCTGATCTGGGGCTCGGTTCCTGTTGGGTAGAGGTGCGTGACCGCTACGGTGAGGATGGTGAGCCGGCTGAGGACTATGTGCGTCAGGCGCTCGGAATACCCGATGAGTTCGGTGTGCTTTGCATAATCACTATCGGCCATAAGGACGAGCAGCGCCGCCCTATTGATCCTGCCAAGCTCCAGTGGGAAAAAGTGCATATCGGTAAATGGCGTAATGAGCAATAATACAGAGGAAGTCGCGGGAATATACGGTGCCGAAACGTTTGTGCCGGCGGGAAAGCGCCGGAAGATTTCTCTGATCGGTGCCGGCAACGTGGCCACTCATCTGGGAGTGGCGCTCTCCAAAGTGGCGGATGTGGTTCAGGTCGTGAGCCGTAGTATGGACTCGGCGCAGAGACTGAGCCGTCTGATAGGCGGAGAGTGTCGGCCGGGGTGCGATCTTGAGGATCTGGCGCCCGATTCTGATCTGTATCTGCTTTCTGTGAATGATGACAATATAGCCGCCATAGCTGCCGCTACGCCTGATTATCCCGGGATATGGGCGCATACGTCGGGGAGTGTCCCGGCAGAGGTTTTCGCAGGCCGTAAATCAAGCTACGGGGTATTTTATCCTTTGCAGACTTTCACGCGCGATGTGCCGGTGAATATTTCCGAGGTACCGTTTTTCATAGAGGGCAACTCTCCTGAGACAAGTGAAAAACTGATGTCGCTGGCACGGATGCTTTCTACTCGGGTAGAATATGCCGATAGCCGCAGACGCCGTCATATGCATGTGGCGGCTGTTTTCGCATGTAATTATGCCGATCTGATGTGGCTTATAGCAGATGAACTCCTGAAAAAGGAGGGACTGGATATAACCTACATGATGCCTCTGTTGAAAGCGACATTGGAAAAACTCAATGATGTATCGCCGCGGGAAGCGATGACAGGGCCTGCGAGGCGCGGGGATCGCGAGGTCATAAGAAAACATATAGAAATGCTTTCCGGCAATGACCGGGAGATATACCGGATGCTCGCAGACCGCATTCTCGAAGAGTTTCCGTGCAAATAGTCAGCCAATCACATTTCAAATAAAACGATCACAAGTCATCTCCATGAGCAAAATCAATTATGATCTGAGCAAGATACGCGGTGTGGTATTCGATGTGGACGGAGTGCTCTCCCCCTCCGCGATTCCGCTCGGGGCGGATGGAAATCCGTGCCGCATGGCCAATATCAAAGACGGCTATGCGTTGCAACTTGCAGTAAGAAAGGGATTGAAAATCGCGATTATAAGCGGTGCCTGCGGCGAGGGTCTGGAACAGCGTTTCCGCAATCTCGGCATTGAGGACGTTTTTCTCAAGGCAGGTGTAAAGAGCCAACTGTTTGAGGGGTGGATGAAGAAACATGGTTTTGCCCCTGAGGAGGTGGTATATGTGGGCGACGATGTGCCAGACAGCGAATGTATGGAGATGGCCGGTCTGGCGGTGGCTCCGGCAGATGCCGCGGCCGACATCATCGAGATCGCCGGTTATGTGTCTCCCGCCGACGGAGGATACGGAGTGGCACGCGATCTGCTTGAAGAGATTCTCAGGGCAAGAGGGGAATGGCCCAGATGTGACCGTGCCTGGGGATGGAACAAATGACTTACTTATGAAGACTGACGCGAAACATATTTTCGGAAATAAAAAATTGCTTCTTGCGAGCGCGTCGCCGCGACGCCGCGAACTTCTTGGCCTCATAGGTGTGGAAGTACATCAGGCCGATACCAGAAATGTGGATGAAAGTTATCCGGATGATCTCCCTTCCGATGAAGTGGCTCCATATATTTCACGCAAAAAAGCCGAGGCATATATGTCGGACATGAAGCCAGGGGAAATCCTGGTCACAGCCGATACCGTGGTGATAGACGGGGGAAAAGTGCTCGGAAAACCGAATGATTGCCGGGAAGCTGCAGCCATGCTGAGGGAGCTGTCGGGGCACACCCATAAAGTGGTGACAGGGGTCACCCTCCTTTCCTCATCTGGAATGGATACATTTTCAGAGACCACGTATGTGGAATTCGCAGAGCTTTCAGACAGCGAGATTGCCTATTATATAGAGCATTACCGTCCTTTTGACAAGGCGGGGGCATACGGCATCCAGGAATGGATCGGATACATCGGCGTTACAGGCATACGGGGCGACTACTACAATGTAATGGGTCTGCCGTTGCGCAGCCTTTATGAGCACCTTAAAAAGATGTGATCCGCAATAATCCTGTCCGCGAAGAATGGCTGCCTATATCTGCAGCCTTTTCTTTATCTCCGAAGTCTCAAGTATGAAAAATGTAGGCTTGCCGTCGGGGGAGTAGGTCGGGTCAGGTAATGACAGGAAACTTGCCAGCAACGCTTCCGCCTCGTCATCCGTAATGGCGTGTGTGGCGCTGATGGCTCCGGCGCGTGCCATGGAGATAGCCACCCGCCTTTTTATGTCGGCTCCGGGAAGTACAGTCTCGTCGGCCACACATTCGATCATCTTCATAAGCGTGTCTGTGGCGTTGAGTTTAGCGAATATGGCGGGCACTGCATTTATTGCCCATACATTGTTGCCGAGAAAAGAGAGATCGAAACCGAGTATGCGCACATCCTCAAGCATGCTCCCGAGAATCACATTCTGGGCGACAGTGAGCGTGATCGTCTCCGGAAAAAGGATCTGCTGCGACTCCCCGAGCAGGGTGGCCGACAGTTTGATAAATTTCTCATACAGCACTTTCAGGTGGGCGCGGTAACAGTCTATCACCATCAGTCCGCGGGCTGCCGGCACCACAAGAAAACGGTTACGGAGCCTGAGCATTCCGCTTGACTCGTTCATCTCCATATCAGGAAGCACCCCGGTGGAGGCAGCCGGCAATGAATCAGGAATGTTAAGCGCGCTCTGCTCGGTGGCAGGGATGGAGAAATCTGTCATGTCTGGCGATTCCCTGCCGTAGCTTGTAGCCGCCTGAAAGTCCTGGTAAAGACGGTCCCAGTCTGAAAGGCTTCCGCGGCTGTCGTGCGAAGCCTTGTGTAAAGATCCTCCGGTGGAGAGGCTGTCTGCGCCGGAATTCAGTGCCGACGGTGATTTCACAGCCTCCGCTACCGAAATCGGGAGGCTGTCGCTTTCCCCCCTTTCTGTAGCCGCAAACGGATTGTAATCGTTTGCAGGGATGTCACTGAAATCAGGTGTGGTCACCGGATTGAATACCGGGATGTCTATGGTGTCGGTGGAGTCAAAGTCGATCGACGGTACGGCGTTGAATTTTCCAAGCGCTTCCTTGATGGCCGCCACGAGTATCTGCCATATAGGAGCCTCGTTCTCAAACTTTATCTCACTTTTTGTGGGATGTATGTTTACGTCGATGGTAGACGGGTCAACTTCGAAATTCAGGAAAAAGTTCGGCTGATGGTCAGCCGGAATAAGGTTCTCATAACAGTGCAGCACAGCTTTCTGGAAATATGGATGCCGCATGTTGCGCCCGTTCACGAAGAAAAACTGCAGCGGGTTGCGTTTGCGGGTGTTTTCCGGCAGCGATACAAGGCCGTTAATTTTCACAAGCGAAGTCTCGGTGCTTACGGGAATAAGCTGCTTTTCGAGAGCTTTGCCGAACAGTCCCACAACCCTCTGTTTGAGTGTGCCCGGGATGAGCTGATGGAGCGTCACATCGTTGTGCACAAGCAGAAACTCCTTGTCGGGATTGACCAGTGCCAGCCGCTCGAACTCATGCACGATATGCGACAGCTCCACTGAATCTTTTTTCAGAAACTTGCGACGTGCCGGGAAATTGAAAAACAGATTCTTTACAGCCAGGTTCGTGCCCGGCGGACAAGCGTCGGCCTCCTGGCTTTCGAACTTGGAGGCCGCCAGCAGAAGGCGCGTTCCGATGCTTTCCCCTTTGCGCATGGTGCGCAGCTCTATCTGCGCCACGGCTGCGATAGAAGGGAGGGCTTCTCCGCGAAATCCCATCGTGTGCAGGTCAAAGAGGTCTGCCGCTTTCTGTATTTTTGATGTGGCATGACGCTCGAAAGCCAGACGGGCATCGGTGTCGGACATGCCGCAGCCGTCATCAATGACCTGGATTAGATTCTTTCCGCCGTCGCGAAGTATTATCTTGATGCTTTTTGCCCCCGCGTCTACGGCATTCTCCACAAGTTCCTTTATGACCGATTCGGGGCGCTGTATCACTTCT
>CADFRV010000176.1 GCA_902836725.1 Muribaculaceae bacterium | reverse complement strand
GGGAGCATCGGCTGACGTTGCCGGTAATCAGATGTTTTCGGGGAGAGGCTTTTTCACGAGCACATTGTCGATCATGCCGTAGTCTTTTGCCTCGGCGGCGGTCATCCAGTAGTCGCGGTCGGAGTCGCGTTCCACCTTGTCGAAGGGCTGGCCGGAATGGTCGGAGATTATGTGGTAAAGCTCTTTCTTGAGTTTCTGTATCTCGCGTGCGGTGATCTCGATGTCGGATGCCTGTCCCTGCGCGCCCCCCATGGGCTGGTGGATCATGACGCGTGAGTGGTTGAGGGCGAATCTCTTGCCTTTAGTTCCCGCTACCAGAAGCACGGCGGCCATCGATGCTGCTATGCCGGTGCAGATGGTGGCCACATCAGAGCTGATGTACTGCATGGTGTCGTAGATGCCGAGACCTGCATAAACCGATCCGCCGGGCGAGTTGATGTAGATTGACACATCTTTTCCGGGATCCGCGGAGTCGAGGTAAAGCAGCTGTGCCTGTATGACGTTGGCTGTATAGTCGTTGACTTCGGTGCCGAGGAAGATGATGCGGTCCATCATAAGGCGTGAGAACACGTCCATCTGCGCCACATTGAGCTGTCGTTCCTCGATGATGGTCGGGGATATATAGCTTGATCTGATGGCGTTGTCGGTAGCCGAAGTAAACTGGTCGAGGGCCAGTCCGTTCATGCCGAGATGTTTCACGGCATAATTGCGGAAGTCGTTTTTGTTGAAATCAGTCATATCTTTTTTCTGTTTTGTACGTATTGGAAAATTTTGCTTCGGACGGAGAGATTCGGTTCTTCGGTGTGTATTTCAGTAACTCAATATCTCTCCACAACAAATCTAACTCAAAGATAATACATTTTTCGCGAAAACCTCCAAAAAATAATATAAAGATTCTCTAATTTTTTTTCTCGGAAGATTCAGGGCTCTCTGTGTGCGCCGTCGCCGGGGCGGCTCCGTGTGGCCGTATATGAAAACAGCGCCGTATCAAAATATGACACAGCGCTGTAGGTGTATTTGTGCGGCCTCTTTTTATTTGGCTTCGGCAAGTGCCTTGAATTCGTCGAGAGTTACTGATTTCTCGTCAAGGGTTACTTTCGCGCGGATGGCGTTGAAGAGCTTGCGGTCTGCGAGGTCCTCGCGCATGCGACGGCCGTAGTTCTTGTCCTCGAGGATGCGGCGTGCATAGTTGGTGAGGGTCTCGTCGTCCATGTTGGTCATGCCATACTGCATGAACTGCTGGTAAGCGACAGCTTTGGCATAGTCGAGAAGGTCTTCTTCTGTAACTTTGATTTCGAGATCGCGTGCGATATGGCCTTCGATAAGTTCCCATTTGATGGCGGGAACCATCTTCTCGTATTCTTCGTCAACCTTTTCAGCGGTGAGGCCTTCGTTGCGGGCTACAAGCCATTTCTTGAGGAATGCTGCGGGAAGCTCGAAGTTGCTGAATTTGTCCATGATGGCCTTGCGGGCGTCGCGGTTGAAGAGGAACTCGCTGTTGGGAGCGAGCTGTGCGGCGATCATCTTGCGGAGTTCCGCGAAGTATTCCTCCTCGTTGGTCACGTTGGCGCTTCCGGGGAACACCTCTTTGTAGAATTCTTCTCCGTGTTCAGCGGGTTTGAGAACTATGATCTCGGAGATGGCAAGCTCGAAGTCGGCCTTCATGTCGGCGGCTTTCTCCTTGTCGACGTGGAGCATCGAGGAGAGCTCTGCGGCGTTGCCTTCGCATGTCTTCCAGGGGTTGAAGCGCACTTTGTCGCCTACTTTCTTGCCCAGGAAGAGGTCGGCCTGCTCTTTGTCCTTGAAGTACATGGGGGCTACGATGCCGTCTACCACCTGCACTGCGTCTTCGTCGGTCTTTACTGTGCCGTCCTCGTTAAGCTCCATGATGGCGCCTTTCACGAGTGCCTTTGCGTCAACTTCCTCGCCGGGCACCTGTGCGCCGAAACGCTCGCAGAGTGCTTTGTCCTGCTCTTCCACCATCTTGTCGTCAACGGTGATGGTGTAGTAGGGGAGTGTGAGGCTGTTGTCGATTGTCACATTGAATTCGGGGGCCATGCCTACTTCGTATTCGAATGTGTAGTCGGGCTGGTCAAGGCTGATTTCCTTTACTTCCACGGGGAGGGGCTCGCCGAGGATGTCAAGTTTGTTCTCACGGATATATTCGATAACCGCGCGGTAAACTTCCTCGTTCAGCACGTGGCTTTTTACCTCTTTGCCGAAACGGCGGCGGAGTTGATCGAGGCTTACATGACCCTTGCGGAAACCGGGTATCACGCGGTTGCGGCCTATCTCTTTAAGTTCCTGATTTACCTTGGCGATGTAATCGTCCTGAGCCACATCTACTTTGATGCGGCCTTCGAGTTCGCCGGTTTTTTCAAGCGTAACTTGCATAAAATGAAGTGTTTTTATGTTGTTATAATCTGTTTTGCATGATTTTTCAAGGTGCAAAATTAGCGGTTATAATTGACTAATGCAATTAGTAGACAAGTTTTTTATCCAAAATTTACATCGTGTGCAGTAGGGGCGTGTGGCTTATTTGGCACTGTTGAATGTTAAAATATTGTTAATAAAAATGGCGCGTCACCTTTTTAGAAGCGGATAGGCTAATTTTGCACTTCTATGAAGAATGTAGTTGAATATAAGGATGTGGAGATACTGCGTAAGGAGCTTGTGGTTCTTAAGCATGTGGATCTATGTCTGGAAGAGGGGGAATTCGCCTATCTGATCGGCAGGGTCGGAAGCGGCAAGTCGAGTTTGCTCAAATCCATGTATGCCGAGATTCCGGTCTATACGGGGAAGGCGCGTGTCATGGATTACGATCTCACGGACATACGGCGCAAGGATGTGCCTATGCTCCGCCGACGCATAGGTATAGTGTTCCAGGATTTCCAGCTGCTTACAGACAGGAATGTGTTCCAGAATCTCAACTTCGTGCTTGACGCCACCGGTTGGCGCGACACATCGGAGAAGGAGGCGCGCATTGAGGAGGTGCTGTCCCGGGTGGGGATGGCCAACAAGTCCTATAAAATGCCGCATGAGCTTTCAGGGGGCGAGCAACAGCGCATCGTCATTGCCCGCGCGCTGCTCAACCGTCCGAAGTTGATCCTGGCTGATGAGCCCACCGGCAATCTCGATCCGCAGACCGGCGACAGCATAGTGCGTTATCTCCGCGATATTGCCGGCAAGGGTACGGCCGTGATAATGGCGACCCACAATCTTCAGCTCGTGGAGCAATATCCCGCTCGCGTGATACGCTGCGAGGGGAAACAGCTGATTTCCGACTGAGATCGGCCTGCGTTCTGCGGTGGATGGCACCCGGCAGGGCAAGACAATGTAATCAAAACAGTATAGGACAAATCCGTCAGTTACCGGATATTTTATGAAAGTATTGAAATTTGGTGGCACTTCCGTGGGGAGTGCAGAGCGAATAAAGGATGTGGCGCGTCTGGTAAAGGAGCGTGGCCGCAATATAGTGGTGTTGTCAGCCATGTCTGGCACTACAAACACGCTTGTGGAGATCTCGGGTTATCTGTACCGCAAGAATATCAACAGTGCCAAAGATACCATCAACCATCTCGAGGACCGTTACCGCAGGGTGCTCGCCGATCTGTATGCCGACAGCGTGATCCTGCAGGAGGCCATAAGCCGTCTTGACGAGCGTTTCTCGCTGATGCGGTCGCTTGCCCACGACGGTTTCGGGGAGCGCGAGGAGAAGATCATGCTCGCGCAGGGGGAACTTATGTCTACAGCCATGATGGAGCTGTACATGCGCGAGCAGGGAGTGAAATGCGTGTGGCTTCCGGCGCTTGAATTCATGCGCACCGACAGCAACGGCGAGGCCGACGTGGACTATATTACGGAAATACTCTGCCCGATGCTTGAGGCGCATGCCGATGCCGATCTGTTCGTGACACAGGGATTCATCTGCCGGAA
The DNA here is from genome assembly GCA_902836725.1 of Muribaculaceae bacterium. GTDB lineage: Bacteria > Bacteroidota > Bacteroidia > Bacteroidales > Muribaculaceae > UBA7173. The sequence goes on along the minus strand of CADFRV010000176.1, from coordinate 1,602 downwards.
CGCGGCAGGGGATATCGACAACCTGCAGCGCGGCGGAAGCGACCTCACGGCGTCGCTTATCGGAGCCGCCATACATGCCGAGGAGATTGAGATATGGACCGATATCGACGGCATGCACAACAACGACCCGCGTTATGTGGAGCGCACGACCCCGGTGGCGGAACTGCATTTCGACGAGGCCGCCGAACTGGCATATTTCGGTGCCAAGATACTGCATCCCACCTGTGTGATGCCCGCCAAGTTCAACAATATACCCATACGTGTGCTCAACACTATGGAGCCGGAAGCGCGCGGAACACTTATCTATAACACCGTCCACTCACGCAGCATAAAGGCCGTGGCCGCAAAAGACGGTGTGATGGCCGTGAAGATCAAATCGTCGCGCATGCTCATGGCGTCGGGTTTCATCCACCGTGTGTTCGAGATCTTCGACAATTACAAGCGTCCCATCGACATGATCGCCACTTCGGAGGTGGGTATCTCGGTTACAATCGACAATCCGCTCAAGCTCGAGCATATCATCGACGAGCTTAAGGAGATCGGTACGGTGACTGTGGATTACGATATGGTGATCATCTGTGTGGTCGGCGACCTCGAGTGGCACAACCGCGGTTTTGAGGCCAAGGCGGTGGCCGCTCTGAGCCATATACCTGTGCGCATGATCTCGTATGGCGGATCAAACTACAATATCTCTTTCCTTGTAAAAGCGGAAGACAAGGTGGGCGCCCTCAATGCGCTTACCGACGCGCTTTTCCCGGCGGAATAATTCCACATCAAGCATTCCCTGAAAACATATCCCCGCATCCGGAGCCTCACACATTCCTGTGTGCTTCTGATGCGGGGTATTCTGTTTTGATGTGGAGGAGGGATTATTGCGGAGTGGTTCCGATTGCCATTATGTCGGCTTCGAAAGTGTCGCGGTTTATGGCACGGTTGCGCAGTTTGTTGCGGTAGGCGTAAATGGTGTTTACACTGTAGTTGAGCGTATGGGCCACACGGTTTGTGTCGTCGATGCCGAGACGCATGAAAGCGAGTATGCGGAGATCGCTGTTGAGCGTCTCGCCGTCGGAGAGTATGATCTGCTCGTCGGGGTGCAGGAGGGCGTTCACTTTCTCCACGAAGTCAGGATACAGGTTCAGGAATGAATCGTCGAATACTTTATAGAATTCGCGGCTCTGCTCCTCGATGAATTTTCCAGATTTTGTTATCTTGTACAGCTCGTCGGTCTGGCCGGCGGAAATCTTGCGGTTGGTGAGTTTGCAGAATTCCTTCAGTTTGTCCATGAAGATGGAACTTAGGTTCAGGAACTGGCTTATGTACACGTCTTTGGCGCGGTTGGCGGTCTGGAGCTTCTGCTTCATGCTCGCCACTTGCCTGAGCTGTCTCTTTAGATACCATATGGCTGCCACGAGGGCTATCAGACAAATGAAGAGGAACACGATTATCACATAGAGCAGGCGGCGCCACTGCGCCATCTGGCGGTTGTGGTGGCTTTCCACGATGTTCAGCAGTTCGGTTGTCTGGCTCATGCGCACCGACGCCCGGCTCTGCACCACATTGTCTATGGCCACGTTGAGATAATTGTGCGCCCTGTCCAGGTCG
>CADFRV010000175.1 GCA_902836725.1 Muribaculaceae bacterium | reverse complement strand
CGGTGAACACGCATATCTTCGCTGTATGGTCCACGAACCCCTCGTGCAGGGTAGATATGACGGGTGTGAAAGGTATGTTGTCGCCACGCTCGGAGAAGATGGCCTGCAGACGGGCTATCTGCTTTTCGCTGTCGGACAGCAGATATATCACATATCCCTCTGACAGCACCCCCTTGAAAGAGTCTGATATGAGATCGAAATTCTTGTGATAAAGCCCCTGCGGCGTACAATTGAAGTCTATTTCGGCGGTAGTGTCGCCGACGGCGGCACCTCCGGGATTCGTCCCCGGCTCATGTGCCCCTCCCGCCGAGAATTCCAGAATGGGGAATGAACGCAGGCGGTCGCCGAACAGACCGGGATCCACCACATTCTTCATCGCTTCGGCATCCCCCTCCCCTGCGATCATGGCCGATGAGCTGAATGTTTCGGAAGCTATGGCCTGTATGCGCGCTGTGGTGAAATCCCTGTCGCGCATGGCTATGATGGTGGAGGGATGCACAAACTCAAGCAGGCTCTCCCCCCGGCCGTTGTCGTCGGCGTTTACATTGGCCGAGATGGAGACTGTCTCGACCTTGCGCTCGGAAAGCTGTGTCTCTATGTTGAACGGGCGTATCGACTCTATCTCGTCGCCGAACAAGTCGATACGGAACGGATATTCCGACGAGTATCCGAATATATCGAGTATGGAACCGCGCACGGCGAAATGCCCCGGCTCATATACATAATCCTCCTCCTTGAATCCGTTTTCGCGCAGCCATACCTGCGTCTGTTCCAGATCTATCTCTGCGCCGGTCTTCAACACCAGGGTATGGCGGCTCAGCGCGTCGCGCGAGGCCACCCGCTCGGCCAACGCCTCCGGATAGGTTACGAGCGCCTTAAGCCCCTTCCCTTCCGCCACACGGTTGAGCGCCTCGATGCGCATTATCTGCGAAGGTGGATCCTCACGTCCGTACTTGATGTCACGTTTATAACCCGACGGGAACATGGCCACTGCATCCTCTCCGAGCAGCCGTGAAAGGTCATGGCACAGGTAACCGGCATCATCAAGCGAATCACCCACAACAACCACTGGGTGGCGCGACAATGCCGGCAGAACTGATAAAGCCATCGCGGCCGCGCTTCCTGAAAGGCCGCACAGCTTCACAGGCTTTTTCTTTTTCGCAAGCGCCACGGCACCTGTCATGGCGTCGCGGCGCGCAGGGCCCATCATCAGCCCTTCCAATTCGTTAAGTGTCACCGTTGTTTTTTTATTTTTTTGCCTGCGGGGAGAGGATTTCCCGGTAACGGGCCTTGTCGCCGAGTACCGCGGCAGCGGTATCAAGGTCGGCGTCATGTTTTAGAGCCTCGATTGTGGCTCCGCGGTTGTAATAATAACGCTGGAGTATTTCGGAAGCGAGGTATTCGCTTATGGTCTTGCGGTTCTGGTCAAGATCATGGTTGAGGTCATGCTTCAGGGTCACCTTCAGCGAATCGAGCTGCGCCTGTACCTGCGGATTCAGATATCCCTCTGTTTTGGAAGCCTTCTCAAGCTGATCGAGGATCATCTCGCATGTGCGGTCATACTTGAAACGGTCGGGATCTATGAATTTCTTGAACTCGTTGAAGATGGTATCCGTGATCTCGAACACCTCGGGAGCGGGCACCGAATCGTGGGTGGCGGCATATCTGTTGGCGAAATCGAAACTCCAGTTGTCGCGCACGATATTGTACACCAGGCGGTTCCCCTCGGGATATTCCACCTTAACATCGGGAGTGATGCCTCCGCCGTCGCGCACCTCGCGGCCGTTGGCTGTATGCCATACGGTGGTAAGGCTGTCGGGAATACGCGCCACAGTGCCGTCGGGATTGCGGTGGCTGTAATCGATAGCCTGTATCAGACGCCCCGACGGGATATAATATTTGGCGATCGTCACCTTGAGCAGTCCATTGTAAGGGAGCTGACGGGTGCTCTGCACAAGTCCCTTGCCGAAACTGCGCTCACCCACTATCACCGCTCTGTCAAGATCCTGCAGCGCGCCGGTCACGATCTCCGCAGCCGAGGCGGAACCGCCGTTCACAAGCACGGCCAGGGGGATCTCAGTATCCACCGGTTTGTGGGTCGTTTTATAAATCTTCTCATTGAGCAGACCTTTGCCGCGGGTGCGCACCACCTCGGTGCCTTTCGGCACAAAGAGGCCGACAACCTGCACGGCGCTTTCGAGCAAGCCACCGCCATTGCCACGAAGGTCGAGCACTATGGATTTCACCTCGGGGCGGCTCTTGAGATCGAGCAACGCGTCGCGGGTTTTCTCGAATGTCTTTTCATTGAATGTGGTCAGCTGTATGTAGCCGATGTCACCTTTCACCACACCATAGTACGGCACGGGGTCAAGTTCTATCTTCTCGCGGGTGATGTCGAAACTGAGAATGCTGTCTTCCGTATAGGGACGGTGAACGGTCACCGCCACTTTCGTGCCGGCCTGCCCTTTGAGGCGCTTGCTTATATCTGAGCTGTGGAGACCTTTGAGCGAATCGCCGTCGATCGTCACAAAAACGTCGCCCGGTTTCAGGCCGACTTTATGCGACGGTGACCCCTCGCGCGGCTCTGTCACATACACCTTCCCGTCGCGTTCGCCGATATATGAACCGATGCCGCCGTATTCGCCGGTGGATATCGTAAGAAACTCATCCTGGTCCCCCTCGCTGATATATTCCGTATAGGGGTCTATCTCGTTGAGCATGGCGCCGATGGCCGTATTCATGGATTTGTCGGCATCTATACTGTCCACATAATTGGTCTGCAACGCTTTGTATATGGAGGTGAATATATCGAGATTACGGGTTATGTCTCCCTTTGAGCTTCTGGTAGCCGCAAAAGAGACAAGGGCGCTCGCGATAGCCGCAACTGCAAATATAACAGGAAGTTTTCTCATATTCGGAACTATAATTGGGAAGGCGCAATAGCCGCAAGACAGCCATACGCGGTTTCTAACTGCGAAATTACACAATATAATAACAACTCACGCACACTTTTTATCCAAAAACCCTTAAAATTAACATCTCGCTCATTCATCCGCCCCCCGTTTTTACTTCTGTTTTTATAGCCACACTATCCTGAGGCAGGGATATTAATGTCTTAAAATCCAATTTTTATTTATTTCTCATATTTTTAGTTTTCACCTTGCTGTGAATTGATTAACTTTGTAAAAATATTCCCAAACCACATTTGTTTTTCAGCAATCATATCATTAACGCATGAAGCATCATCTACTCCTTGCCCTGGCAGTATCTGCCACAGCGTCTGTATGGGCCACAGGACCTGAGGCATTCCAGCCTGTCCAGTTGGCTGACGACGTACACACTACCATTGTAAAAGTAGCCAGCTATACAAAGGGTACACCAGAAAAACCAATCAAATCCATCAGACGAACCGGTACAAACACAACTGTAAACCCGCTTATCAGGCACAACAGTGCAACACGCATATCCGCCTCCACTTCGGCCGGACTGCGCGAGAGCTTTGAAGGATGGGACGGCGAGACTGACGCATGGATACCGGAAGGATGGAGCGTGGAAAGCCACAGCGCCGAGGGTCTGCCCGACAACCGGAAATGGAACGTATGGTCACCCACAAGCAGCATGTACCCTTCCCCCACCGACGGCAAGTGCTACCTTAGCATTTTCGTTGCCGGCAGCGACAAGGCTCAGGACGAGACCATCATCTCCCCTGTGTTCAGCATACAGGAGGGAATGCAGCTCACATTCGACCTCTATACACTCGCCCCGTATTATTTCGACTGGGCATATTACAACGCCGACGAGATGACCTTCTCCAAGTTCGAGCCGGTTGGCGACGTATGCGTGCTCATCCGCGAAGAGGGTACAGAGGAATGGACAACGATCTACAGCCTCACAGAGGCCAACACCGGCAAAACGGCTATGGAAATGACCTGCTCCACATCCGGAATGCTCGAGCAGATCACGGTGTCGCTCACCGGATACGAAGGCAAGAACGTGCAGATCGCATTCCGCTACTACGGCACCGACTGCGACACTGTATTTATCGACAATATTTTCGCCGATTTCCCCCCGATGCCTCTTGAACCGTATCTCGAGCCGTTCGAGACACTTTTCTTCGGATTCAACAGAACCGACGGATGGAGTGTGGCAGGTGTGCCCGTAGCGGTATATCCGGTATATACCGACCTTATATGGCAGAACTACACCTATGTGCCCGGTGCATCATACCTTTGGGGATATTATGATCAGCAGACCCAGTCGGTCGCCACTTCCGACGATCCTGACATGCTCATACTCAATTACAAGCCTGATTTCTCGACACCGGCCACCTCGGTAAACAATTTCATCGCACCCCCCGTGCTGTATGGCACCGCTCCGGGATACCGCGAGGCTATTTTCGAGCCGGCACACGTACTGATGCAGCTCGGAGGCAAACCTGAGGTGACATTCACCGACGGCACTTCCGATACATTCGGCCTCCTGCCGTTCGATCCCCTCACAAAAGGTCTCACCCAGGCCCTCACAGAAGGCGACATCAATGCCGCCGGCCTGCCGATCTTCGGATATGCCGCCGGTGTGGATGAATTCTGGACACGATACACATTCGACGAAGAGCCCACTGAGACGGAGTTCGTGACACTTGATGCATTTCTGAACTTCATCTATCCGTCTGCGTCTCCCCTTGTGGTGCACGGAGCACACCTCCTGGCCATGGGCAAGGTTTCAGACGATGTTGAGATCAAATTCGAGATACTCAGTCTCGGAGCCGACTACGACATGTCGCTGGCGGAAGTACTCGCCACGGCAGTTTGCAAGGGATCCGATATTCTGAAACATGAATTCGGAAGCACCGATTATCTGAACATATGCGCGGATTTCGATGCACCGGTTGTGCTTGACACATCACATGCCGCCTATGTGATCCGCGTCAGCGGATTCCGGGGAGAGGGAGTGGAGCGTTTCTCCCCGATGATATCCTACCTGCCTAACCCCTATCTCTGCCACGGATGGCTCGAAAAGACCATCACCAACGAAGGCTACCCACGCAAGAGCTGGTCGCCTATCGCCAACATACAGGGAGAATACGGCGACCTCATGTCGGCTTTCGCCATCAACCTCGACGGCGAATACCCCTACCTCCATTCCGAAACCGACAAGATCACACTGGGCGAAGGTGTGGTGACTGTGCCGATGGAAAGCTACTACGACGGCTCTCAGCTCACGGTTGAAGTGCCATCAGGAGTAAGCGCCACCGTCTCAGGACGCTACGGCGAGGCATCGCTTAAAGTAAGCGCCACTGCTCCCGAGCCTATCACCTCCGACAAGATCGTGGTGACAGGCCCCGGTGTGAAGAAAGAGTTTGAACTGACCAAACTCGCAGGTATCGCAGCCCCCGGCACAGACAGCGCCGAAGCTGTTCCTGTGGGATATTTCACTCCCGACGGCCGCAGTGTTGATCCCGCAGCTGCTACCGACGGCATATTCATCGTGAAATATTCAGACGGATCCGTGCGCAAGCTGCTCCGCTGATCACCAGCCCGCAAGAACTGACCAAAGGTGGTGTGTCAAAATTTGTTGATTTTGAC
>CADFRV010000174.1 GCA_902836725.1 Muribaculaceae bacterium | reverse complement strand
CGCGCTCATACAGCAGGCCGCCGAGTTCCTGGATGGATGTCACCTCGAGTGTGGCGTTGCGCAGGTCGGAGATGGCAGAAAGCGCCAGATAATAGATGCGCGCGTTGATGTCTCCTCTCGACCCCGCAATGGAGGCAAGTATGTGGCATGCTATGGCGTAGTCGGGGTTCTGCGGCTCGATGCGGGCTATAAGTTCGGTAAGCACTTCGGCGCTGCGCGCGTATTCCCGGCAGTAATAATAGTTCTCCCCGAGGTTCAGCATATATGCGTCTGATCCTTCCGGCAATGTGGGCAGGAGGCGCTTCTGGGCATCGACCGCCATGTTGTGCCATTTGTCGAAATGGCGTTCATGTCCTTCGTAATAAAAGGATATGTAGGAATACATCTGGCGTGTGGCGGCGTAATATGTGGATCGCAGACCCTGGGAGAAACCTGTGGTGTCGATGTCGTTTATCTCGTTGAGCGCGTCGTGGATGTATCCGCTGAGGCTGAGATATGTGGCTCTGCGCAGCCTGAATTCTGTCTTGAGAGAGTCGAGATTCTCTTTTGCGGACCATTCTATCCCCTGTGAGTAATAAAACAGGGCAGAGTCGTTGTTGAAAGCGTTGTATGATTTCGCTATGGCCATGGTCTGTTCAAGCCAGTGACGGCTCCCGACAGCCATCCGGCTCCGGTCTTTTTTCAGTGAATCGATACGCGATACACGTCTTTCCTTGTATGATTCAAACAGCTTTATTTCCTTGTCGAGATTGCGCAACGCGTCTTCCGCCTGTCCGGATGATACAGACATGCCGCCACCGCACATGCTTAGGAAAAAAGGTAAAATAATGATTAATGCAACAAGTTTTCTCATGGATACTGCAAAGATAACACCATCCGGCGTTTTTTTCATAATGGATAATGATATTTCTCTGATTTTTTTGCGGCGCCGGCGGTAGCGGGGGCGCCGCTATGCCGGCGTGCGGAGCGGAAATTTACATCGCTTAACATCCGCTCTTCTTGCCAATTGGAAAAGAAACGTTACCTTTGTAGGTTGAAAGGTGTGGCAGGCTGCATTAAGGTATGTGCCCCGCTCTCTTCCGTCACATTAGATTAAAAGCAACTTATCCATATAAGATAGTGAAACTCAGAACAGTTACCTTAGCCGTTGCCGGGTGTGCCATTGCTTTCGCAGCTTTGGCGGCCAGAAACAATATAGTAGAGGAAGTGGCATGGATGGTGGGCGACCAGCCCATTTACAAAAGCGAGATAGAGGAAGCGTACCAGCAGATGCTTTATGAAAAAGTGCCTGTGGACGGAGACCCCTACTGCGTTATTCCCGAGCAGCTTGCCGTAGAGAAACTGTTTCTTCACCAGGCGGATATAGACACAGTGGAGGTGCAGGAATCAATGGTGGTGCAGGCTGTGGAGCAGCGTATAAACTATATGATCAACAACCTCGGAACCACCGAAAAGGTGGAGGCACTTTTCCGCAAGCCTATGCCTGAACTTCGCCAGCAGCTTCTTGAGACCATGCGCAACCAGTATCGCATACAGGAGGTACAGCGCAGCATCTCGAAAGGGCTTAAGGTGACGCCGTCGGATGTGCGCAAATATTTCTCAACATTGCCGGAAGATTCCATTCCATTTGTGCCGCTTCAGGTGGAGGCCAAGATCATAACCATCAATCCGAAAATACCACAGCAGGAAATCGACGATGTGAAAGGCCGCCTGCGTGATTATGCCGACCGCATAAACCGTGGTGAATCGCCGTTCTCCACTCTTGCCATCATGTACAGCGAGGATCCCGGCTCAAGTATGCGCGGCGGAGAGATCGGTTTCATGGGGCGCGGCCATCTTGAGCCTGAGTATGCGGCGGTGGCTTTCAACCTAAACGACCCCAACAAGGTGTCGAAAATCGTGGAGACACAGTTCGGCTACCATATAATACAGCTCATCGAGAAACGCGGCGACCGCATAAACCCCCGCCACATACTGTTGCGCCCGAAGGTTTCGGAAACAGAACTTGTGAACTCGGTCAACCGTCTCGACTCCCTGCGCACAGAGATTATAGGTGGCAAATATACCTTCGACGAGGCCACACTGGTGTCGCAGGACAAGGATACCCGCAACAACCACGGCCAGATGGTGAATCCGGAAAACAACTCCATACGCTTCGAGATGGCGGAGCTGCCGCAGGAGGTGGCCAAGAAGGTGGACACCATGGAGGTGGGCGACATTTCCGAGGCTTTCATAATGAAGGACCCGAAACGCAACAACGATATAGTGGCCATAGTGAAACTTACCGCCCGCATCCCCGCGCATAAGGCAAATCTGTCTGATGACTATCAGCTTATCAAACAGATGTATGAGAATTCCGCCCGGCAGCAGATGCTGAAAGACTGGATCGAGAAAAAGATAAAGGACACTTATGTGAAGATCGAAGACAACTGGGCCGACTGCGATTTCAAGAACAAAGGATGGCTCAAAATCAAGAAGTGACACTTTTCTGATCCATGCGAGGCGGCAGACATAAATCGGAAACAGGTGTATCGTGCGGAAAGAGGCATGGCATGATGGCCGGCTTCTGTCTTGCCGTGTGTGTGGTCTTCCTCTCGGTGTTGGCTGCGGCCCAGGGGGGCGGTCAGTCGTCACGGAATATCCCCCGCACTTTGCGCACTCCCGATACGGCGGCGATAAAACCGATGCTTCCCGGCGCCGACCGTTACCAGAGCAACCGTGTGTTTCTGGAGCGCGCCGACGAATTGAGGGCTGAAGATGGCACTGACTACCAGATTGTGGTGGGAGATGTGGAATTCCGCAAGGCCGACATGTACATGTATTGCGACAGCGCGCATTTCTATGACAATCCGGGGTCGATAAGGGCTTTCGGCAACGTGCGCATGGAGCAGGGTGACACCCTGTTCGTATACGCCGATGAACTCGATTATTCCGATTCCACACAACTGGCTGTGCTTTATGCCGATCCCGGCAAGAAAGTGCGCCTGATAAACCGCGATGTCACACTCCTGACAGACATTTTCAACTATGACCTGAGCATAGATCTCGGTTTCTATGAAGTGGGGGGAGTGCTTACGGACCGTGACAACCGGCTCGATTCGCGATACGGGGAATACAGCCCTACCACAAAAGACGCGCTTTTCAGGGAAAACGTGCATCTCAACAGCCTCTCTGAGAAGGATACACTCGACATATATACCGACGATATGCTGTACAATACGGCCACGCATATTGCCATTCTCGATACAGTTTCCACCATAGTTTCCGGCGACGGTACCATCTATACGTCGCGCGGTGTGTACAATACAGAGACCTCCCAGGCCGATCTGTACCGCCGTTCGCTTGTAGTGGCGAGCAACGGAAACACACTCACCGGCGATACACTTTATTATGACAGAAACATCGGATTCGGCGAGGCGTTCGGCGACATTGAGCTTACCGACACCACCAACAAGGTGATCCTGAGCGGTAACTACGGATTTTATTTCGAGATTTCAGACAGCGCCATGGTCACGGGAAAGGCTCTCGCCAGGGAATTTTCCACGGCGGGTGACACACTGTATTTACATGCCGATACCATCCGCACGCGTCTGTTCATAAAACCGGCATATGCCCTTAACGATTCAGTGACAGTGCCGGCCGATACCACCCATCATATCATCGCGGCGCCGCATGTGCGCTTTTTCCGCTCCGATCTGCAGGGTCTTTGCGACTCGATGACTTTCGTGCAGCGCGATTCAATGATGTATATGGATTACCATCCTGTGGTATGGAATGAGAACAAGCAGATATTCGGCAATGTCATACAGGTGCATATGAATGACAGCACGGCCGACTGGGCCAAACTTCCCGATTTCGCCTTTATGGCGGAATGGATCGACGAGGAGTTCTACAACCAGCTTTCTGGCAAGGAGATGACGGCGTTTTTCGACGCCGGCAATATACGCCATCTTGATGTGAGCGGCAATGTGCAGGCGATATTTCTCCCTGAGGAGTCTGACTCCACGTTCAACAAGATAGCTAACGTGGAGTGTTCGTTCCTTTCCGCCGATTTCGTGAACCAGACGATCGACCGCATGAAATTCTGGCCTGAATCATCGGGCACGACAACTCCGCTGTATCTCGCCAAAAAGAGCCTTTTCTATCTGCCGCAGTTCAGATGGTTCGAGCCTATAAAACCGTCTTCACCGGAGGATGTGTTCAACGTTTCGTATGAGATGCTTGAACTGATGAAAGAGCCACCTTTCGGTTCACGTCAGGGGCGTTCGGCCGGCGGATCTGCTCCGGTTGCGCCTTCCAAGGCTCCGGAAGTCCAGGAAGAGACCGCAGTGGAGAACGGCGAACCCGTAACCGCTGACAAAGTTGAACGTGCGCCGGCCGAGGCTGTTCCCGCTGAGGAAAAAGAGGATGCCGCCTCTTCATCCGCTGCCGCAGAATAACTGTCTTTCCGATAGGATAAACAGTTGCTTAGATAATAAATTTGTGATCCACTTACTTACCTAAAATATACCGCCATGAACGAGTATACCGCCGACCTTCTTGAGTTTCTTAATGATTCCCCGTGCAATTTCCTTGCTGTAAAGAATTTACGTTCACGTCTCGATGCCCTCGGATTCCGTGAGCTCAGTATGGCCGACAGCTGGACGATAGAACCGGGCGGGAGATATTACGTTGTCAAGAATCATTCGGCGATATTTGCGTTCGTAGCCGGCATAGGGCGCCCTGAGGACGGATTCAAGATCATAAGCGCGCACTCGGATTCTCCAGGTTTCCGTATCAAGCCAAACTGCGAGATGGTGGCATCCGGAAATGTGATGAAGCTGAATACCGAGGTTTACGGCGGTCCGATACTCTATACCTGGTTTGACAGGCCGCTGTCACTGGCAGGGCGTGTGATGCTCCGCGGGAAATCGGCTCTCAGACCTGTGACCCGCTTTGTGAAGATAGGTCGCCCGCTTATGACTATCCCGCATCTCGCCATACATTTCAACCGTTCCGTAAACGAGGGCAATCCGCTTTCGAAACAGCGCGATATGCTCCCCGTGATGGCTGTCCTTGCCGAAGCCGGGGATGCCAAAGGATATATATGCAATCTGGTGGCAAAGGAACTCGGGGTGGCTCCCGACCAGGTGCTGGACTATGACCTTACGCTTTACGATACCACTCCGGCGTGTCTGTTCGGAACCGGGGACGAATTCATTTCATCAGGGCGCATAGATGATCTCGAGATGGTGCACTGTGCGTTTACCGCGCTTACCGAGACTGCAGGATCAGTGCAGAAGATGACGCGTGTGATGGCGGTGTTCGACAACGAGGAGACTGGCTCCGGAACCAAGCAGGGAGCAGCCTCGCCTGTGTTGCGCGATATCCTGGAGCGGGTAAATATGGCACTCGGGGGTAATGCCGAGACATTCTCGAGAGCTGTAGCCAATTCGTTTATGGTATCGGCTGACAACGGCCACGCCATACATCCCAATTATGAGAGCAAGCAGGATCCTACGAACCATCCGGTGCCGGGTGCGGGTCCGGTCATAAAGATCAACGCCAACTGCAAATATATGACCGATGCCGATTCCGCGGCAGTGTTCAAGGTGATCTGCGAGGAGGCCAATGTGCCAGTGCAGATGTTTGTGAACCATAGCGATGTCGCAGGC
>CADFRV010000173.1 GCA_902836725.1 Muribaculaceae bacterium | reverse complement strand
ACGTCTATGGCTACGAAATTGTCCATCGTCGTGTCAGCGGATAGGGTTTGCGGTGTTCATTTCCTCAATGCGGTCGCGCACCTGCTCCATGAGCCAGCGGGGGGTGGATGTGGCGCCGCAGATGCCTACGGTGTCAGCCCCGTCGAGCCATGCGGGATCTATCTCCGACGCATTGCTTATGAGGTATGTCCTGGGGTTCTCCTCAAGGCAGTTGGCGTAAAGCACTTTGCCGTTGCTGCTTTTCTTTCCGGCCACGAAGAGCACCACATTGTGGTTTCTGGCGAAACGGCGGATTTTTTCCACTCGGTTTGCCACCTGGCGGCATATGGTGTCGAAACTCTCGAATCTCACTCCCGGGGCGATGCGTTCCTTTATACGGTCGATCACTTCGCGGAATCCGTCAAGCGATTTGGTGGTCTGCGAATAGAGCGCTATGGGACGGGTGAAATCAATCTTGTCAAGCTCGTCGACACTCTCCACCACTATGGCCTCGCCGCAGGTCTGTCCTACAAGTCCGTTGACTTCGGCATGCCCCTTTTTACCGTAGATCACTATCTGCGGACGGTCGGCGCCGTCTGTACCGAAACTCTGCTTGATGCGCTGCTGCAGGCGGAGCACCACTGGGCATGTGGCATCAATGATCTCCACACCGTTGCGGCGGGCGATATCGTAGGTGGCGGGTGGCTCGCCGTGGGCGCGCAGGAGCACTTTCACATTGTGCAGGTTCTCGAGGTCGGCGTGTGTGATGACGGTAAGCCCTTTCTGGGCCAGGCGCTGCACCTCATCGCTGTTGTGCACTATATCGCCCAGGCAGAAGAGCGAACCCGATTTTCCGAGTTCCTCCTCGGCTTTCGTAATGGCGGTGACTACTCCGAAACAGAAGCCGGAATCATTGTCTATCTCAACTCGCATAGTGAGGTACGGTATTGTGAAAATGTGGTGAGAGGAGAGAACGGCGTCCGGTTCAGCCGGAAATGCGCTCTCTGTAAAGTTTTACAAGTATTGCATCCTGTTCCTCCAGGGTGAGGCCTGAGTTGTCGAGATCCACCGCATCGTCGGCGCGGCGCAATGGGCTTTCCGCCCTGGTCTCGTCCTGATGGTCGCGGCTCATCACATTGGCAAGTACCTCGTCGTATGAGGCGGGGATCCCTTTCTGCTGCAGTTCCTTCACACGGCGCATGGCGCGGGTGGCGGCAGGAGCGTTTACGAAGATTTTCAGTTCGGCGTCGGGAAATACGGTAGTGCCTATGTCGCGGCCGTCCATCACTATTCCTCTTTCCGTGCCGAAAGCCTGCTGCTGGCGCACCAGATGGTGGCGCACGGCGGGGATGGCCGATACCGGCGAAACGTTTTCTGAAACATCAAGCTGTCTGATGAGGGTTTCCACATCCTCGCCGTTGAGCATCGTGTGCTGTGTGCCGTCGGGCATGAGCCGGAATGATATGTCAATCTTGTCGAGGGATGCCTCGATGGCGTTGGCATCTGCCGTATGGCCGTCGCCGATCATGCCGTGGCGCATGGCATAGAGTGTGACGGCGCGGTACATGGCGCCTGTGTCCACATATTTATATCCTATGGCTCTGGCGAGCGATTTGGCCATTGTGCTTTTGCCTGACGACGAGTAGCCGTCGATGGCGATGATTATCTTTTTTCCGTTGTTATCCATGATTTTTCCTTTCCCCACGTTTAGGTCAGTACAGAATGTCGTTGAGATTGAGGTTGAGGTTCAGCATCATTGTAGTGGCGCCGGAATGCGGTTGTGCCAGAGCGAGGCCCACATTGAACCTGCGCAGGTTCAGGCCGGCTCCGAGCGAGAACCCCGACACGAAACTGCGGGCATATGTGCTCATGTCGGTGCGTGTCTTGTAGTTGTAGCCGAGCGCTATGTAGAAACGGTCGTTGGGAATGAAATCCACACCGAACACCAGATGCCGGAAGAGGTTGGACATGAATTTGTCTTTCTTCACAAACGGAGTGTCGGAAGTGCCGTCGCCTGTCTCATAATAGGGGAGATGCCATTTTGTGAGGTTCCATGCCGTGATGGAGAATCTGATCGGCAGCCCCGGGAAAACTTTCGCTATGCCGAGGCGCAGGTCTACAGGGAGGCGGTCATATGCCTCGTTGAACCGTTTCAGCTGGCCGCCGAGATTGGCGACTACGGCTGACAGCGACACGTCGTTGTCGGGATCGTAATAGTTGATGCCCAGATCTGTCGCCACTGCGAAAGCGGAATATGCCTCATAGCTGCTGTAAAGCATTTTCAGTGTGATGCCTCCGCGCAGACGGTCGGTGATGTCGTATGAGAAAGATCCGTTGAAATTGATGTCGGAGGGGGAGAAAGATCCGTTGATGTTGCCGAATTCATCGGTGGCGGTCATTTTTCCGTAGCCGAAATATCTTATGCCCGCGCTCCAGGCCGCCCTTTCGCCTGCCGCTCTGGCGTAGCGCACGCCGGCAAAATTTGATCCTCCCATATAGTGCATGTAATCAAGGAGGATCTGATTGTCCATTTCCGGTCCCAGAAGCGCGGGGTTCTGGTCGGTCACGCTCAGTTCGTCCTCTACGGCGGTGATATTTATGCCTCCCAGGCCGTATATGCGTGAGGCGGATGTGATGTTGAGATAATTGTAAGCGGTGGATCCGTCCTGCGCCTTTGCCGGGATGGCGAGCAGCGACATGCAGAGCGCGCACACCAGAGTGAACGCCACACGACGGGCACTACGGGCGTTTACAGATGCCTTATGTTCGGGATATGTCATTTATAATCAACGGAGTGTGGAAGAACCTGACGGGAGAGAAAGGGCACCGTTTTTCCTCCATATAAAGTTATACCATATGATATTAACGGGAAAAACACCGTTCTATTACGCTGTCAGCCGAATTTTTCGGGAGGATGAAACCGGGCGCGTGGAGTTCTCCCGGTATGGCAGTGGGTGAATGCCATGTGCCGTGTGAAAAAATGTGCAAAAAAATCACGGAAGTATGAATGGATATTTGTGGAAATTTTCATACCTTTGCGGCGTCAAAATCAGAGATATTTCAGGTATGAAATTCACTAAGATGCACGGCGCCGGAAACGACTATATCTATATAGATTGTATGGATGGGACGTTCGGAGGCGACGACAGTTCGATTCTCGAAGACACCTCCCGTATCGGGATAATTTCGGAGCGCCTTAGCCACAGGCACTTCGGTGTCGGCGCCGACGGCATCATACTCATCCTACCTTCCCGGAATGCTGATTTCAGGATGAGGATGTTCAACGCCGACGGCTCGGAAGGGCGTATGTGCGGCAATGCCACCCGTTGCATCGGTAAGTATGTTTTTGACAATCACCACACCGATAAAAAAGAAATAACGCTCGAAACCGCTTCGGGCGTTAAATATTTGACGCTTCATACCGGTGAAGACGGCCTGGTTGACAGTGTCACGGTAGATATGGGGGCGCCGGTGCTCGAGCCGTCGGCTATACCCGTATCGGCCGATAGCGCGGCGGATGCAAGCCACATAGGTGTCTGTGCGCAGGGAAAGGATTTTACGCTCACCGCAGTGTCGATGGGCAATCCCCACGGAGTCATATTTGTGGATGAGATAACCGACGCCCTGGTGCATCAGGTGGGGCGCGAGCTGGAGACCCACCCCATCTGGCCCGACAGAGCCAACATAGAGTTCGCCCGCATGCGTGGTGACAATGAGATAGAGATGCGTGTATGGGAGCGCGGCAGCGGCGAGACGATGGCTTGCGGCACAGGCGCATGCGCCACTGCGGTGGCCGCTATGCTCACCGGGCGCACAAATGAACGCGAGGTCACGGTGCGTTTGCTCGGCGGCACATTGCGTATAAAATGGGATCCGGCAAACGGACATGTGTATATGACAGGTGGCGCGACCACTGTTTTCGACGGGGAGATAGACATGCAGTTCCGACAATGACGCATTATGCCGGATGTTCCGCGGATGCATGCCGGGTGTGGTAGAGAGGGGATTTTTATTTTTTCACGACAATTTTCCGAAACGATGTTTCATATAAACGACAACTTTTGCAGGCTTGCCGACAGCTATCTTTTTTCTGAGGTGGCGCGTCGGATCAACGCTTTCAAGGAATCGCATCCCGATGCCGATATCATACGTATGGGTATCGGCGATGTCACACGCCCGATTTGCGATGCGGCAATAAAGGCGATGCATGCGGCGGTTGACGAGGAAGCCGATGCCTCATCCTTCCACGGCTACGGTCCCGAACAGGGATATGCTTTCCTGCGCGATGCCATCGCCGAGCATGATTACCGTGCACGCGGCGTGGAGATCGCTCCCGACGAGATATTCGTGAGCGACGGCGCCAAAAGCGATACCGGCAACATAGGCGACATACTTTCCACTGCCAACCGTGTGGCTGTGACCGACCCGGTATATCCGGTATATGTGGACACCAATGTGATGGGTGGCCGCGCCGGGGAGCTTGTGGACGGTTGCTGGAGCCGCATCATATATCTTCCGGTGACTGCCGAGAACGGTTTTGTGCCCGCTCTTCCCGCTGAAGTGGCCGATGTGATATATCTGTGCTATCCCAACAATCCCACGGGTACCACACTGACACGCGAGCAGCTCAAGGTGTGGGTGGACTATGCACGCGCCCACGGCTCGCTTATTCTTTACGACTCAGCTTACGAGGCTTTTATCCGCGACGAGAATGTGCCTCACAGCATATATGAGATACCCGGTGCCCGCGAGGTGGCCATAGAATTCCGCAGCTTCTCGAAAACCGCCGGATTTACCGGTGTGCGTTGCGCCTATACGGTTGTGCCGAAAGAACTCAAGGGACATATGGCCGACGGCAAGGAGGTGTCGATGAACCATCTCTGGAACCGCCGCCAGTGCACCAAATTCAATGGCGCGAGCTATGTGTCGCAGCGTGCCGCGGCTGCCATATATACCCCTGAGGGGAAAGCCCAGACCCGCGAGACAATAGACTATTATCTGCGCAACGCGGCTGTCATGCGCGAGGGGCTTATCGCCGCCGGACTCGAGGTGTTCGGAGGTGAGAACGCGCCTTACGTGTGGATAAAGACACCATGCGGCATGGACTCGTGGCGTTTCTTCGACATGCTTCTCGAGCGCTGTCATGTGGCCGGCACCCCCGGCAGCGGCTTCGGCCCTTCCGGCGAGGGGTACTTCAGGCTAACGGCGTTCAACACCTACGAAAACACAGTGGAAGCGGTCAAGCGCATCGCGGCCACTGACTTCAGCTGACCCCCACACGGCGGCTCCCGAGGCAGACGCCTCAGGAGCCGCCGCCGCTATAAGCATCTCTCTTCATGTGATTCTTGAAACAAGGTGGTTTTTACCATCCATTTATTCAATATTCAACTCATTTAATTTATGTCGTTACTTAGATTTAAAGTTGTGAAGGAAGCGTCAGACCGCAAACCTGTGCATGTGGAGATTCCTTCAGAACGCCCGGAGCGTTATTACGGGGAAGCAGTGTTCAACCGCGAGAAAATGTTTGAATATCTGCCTAAGAAAACTTACGACCAACTCGTTTACGCTATCGACAACAAGCAGCCGATCTCACGTGAACTTGCAGACAGTGTGGCTGCCGGGATGAAAAAATGGGCCATTGACAATGGTGCCCGTCACTACACCCACTGGTTCCATCCGCTTACCGGAGGAACC
>CADFRV010000172.1 GCA_902836725.1 Muribaculaceae bacterium | reverse complement strand
AAAGATATCGACGCACTCCACAAGGCCCGCTTCACCCGCATCACAAATGCCGGTGTGGCTGAGAGCCACCCGCACGATGTGGCAATCACAAGCGAGGCTCCGAACTACAGCGCTTCGTCCCGCTGATGCCACAGTAAAAAATAGCTTCCAAACAATAGAATTTCCCGCCGCCGGCACTGTCGGCCGCGGGAAATTTCTTTTGTACAGAAATTAAATCACGGATGTATAATAAACCGGAAATTTTTTCGTTAAAAGAGTGAAGCAAAAAACCATCATTTTTGCATTGCGTAACACCGTCTCCACTTTTCGGTGTATCCGGTGCCAAAAAAGTGTAATTCGTTTATTTTTTTGAAAAATAATTCATGAAAAAAAGTATTTTGTCACTGGCTTTGGCCTTGGCTGCAGTCGGAATGATTCAAGCCAAAGGCTCATCCGAGCCGGTATTGATGACAATCAACGGCAAGCCTGTGACCCTCAGCGAATTTGAGTATCTCTATCACAAGAACAACAGCCAGCAGGTTACCCCCCAGTCCATCGACGAATACCTCCAGATGTTCATTACATACAAACAGAAGGTAGCCGACGCTGAAGCCGAGGGAGTGGACAAGACGCCGGCATTCCAGACAGAGTTTGACGGTTACCGCCGCGAACTCGCAGAACCGTACCTGCGCAGCCAGGAGGTGGAGGACAGCATCGTCAGCGCCATCTACGAGCATATGAAAGAGGAGGTTGACGTAAGCCACATCATGCTTTCCAACCAGGGACCGGATATCAATCCCGAAGAGCAGCGTATGCGCCTCGACTCAATCCGTACAGCCATTCTGGGAGGAGCCGATTTCGCGGAAATGGCGCGCCGTTTTTCCGTAGACCGCACCGCGTCACGCAACGGCGGCCACATGGGCTATATGGCAGCCGGCCGCTATCCGGCGGCTTTCGAGGATATGGCATACTCATTGCCGGTAGGTTCCCTTTCAGAAGTGTTCGAGACACCTTTCGGATGGCATATAATTAAAGTCAACGGACGCCGTCAGGCACAGGGTATGGTACAGGTAGAGCACATTCTCAGACTTACCCAGGGACTGTCTCCCGAAGAAGCCGCAGCAAAAAAAGCGCAGATCGACTCCATCGCCACTCTGGTAGCCAACGGCGCCGATTTCGAGGCGATAGCCACAGCCGAGAGCGAGGATCCCGGTTCGAAACGCAACGGCGGCAAACTGAACTGGTTCGGCACCGGCCAGATGGTACCGGAGTTCGAAGCTGCATCTTTCGCGCTCAAAAACGGCGAAGTATCTGCCCCGATCAAGACATCATATGGCTACCATATCATCAAACGTCTCGACTGGAAAGGGGTTGAACCCCTCGAGACCATGCGCCCGATGATCAAAAACGCCATAGCCAACGACGAGCGCGGACAACTCCCCCGCAAACGCAGAATAGCGGAACTGCGCAAAAAATTCAACGCGCGGCTGAACGAGGGCAATATCAATGCCATAAAGGCCGAAATAAAAGCCGCCGGCAAACTTGATACCGAACTTCTCAACAAATTCATGGCAAGCGATCTCGCAGTAGCAACTGCGGCAGGCAACGACGTAACAGTGTCGGAGGCTTTGGCTGATGTGACAGCTGATACCCCGCTGACTGTGGAGAACGCCTGTGAGACACTTGACACAAAAGCATACCAGGCGATGAACCGTGCGGTGGTTGAGGCCGAGCGCCAGCAACTGGCAGTGGAGAACCCCGAGTACCGCAATCTGCTTAACGAATACCGCGACGGCATACTGCTCTTTGAAGTGGCCGACCGCAAAGTATGGTCAAAAGCGAAACAGGACAAGGAGGGACTTGAAAAATTCTTCCAGGCCAACCGCGACAAATACCGTTGGGAAGCACCTAAATACAAGGGATACGTGGTATTTGCCACATCTGATTCCGTAATGAACCAGGCCAAGAGCTTCCTCAACTCACATGAGATAGCTCCCGACTCGCTGTCGATTGAACTCCGCAAGGAATTCGGCAAGAATGTGAAGATCGAGAAAGTGATCGCTGCCAAGGGTGAAAACGCGATAACAGATTACCTCGGTTTCGGCGGCATGAAACCCGAAACCAAAGGGAAATGGGCGTTCTACTTCCCGTATCGCGACAAACTGATAGAGGCTCCTGAAGAAGCCGCGGATGTCAGAGGCGCTGTTACAGGCGACTATCAGGCAGAGCTTGAAGAACAGTGGGTAAACGAGCTTAAGAAGAAATACCCCGTGAAAATAAAGAAGAAAGTGCTTAAACAGGCTAAATAACAGCGTGAAAAACCACCATAAAGCGGCGGCGCCGGCTCTGCAAAAGAGCTGATGCCGCCGCTTTCCTGTTCAATAAGCAGAGGTATTGATGGATACGCACGGATGACAAGCGCCCCGGTAACCGCAGATGTGAATCAACATCTGCCCGCGGGAATACAGGTAGGGCGCGGGGGAAGCACGGGGTGAGAAAAGGGGCACTGAAGAGGTGGAAATTTGGAAGAAAAAGGGAGAGGAATTAGCGCGGTTTTTTGTAACTTTGCCAAAACTAATCAAACTTCTTATCAGATGAATCCCAACAGCCTGGTTTCCATCGACGACCTCTCAAAAGAGCAGATTCTACAACTGCTTGAGACGGCACGATTTTTTGAAGAGCATCCCAACCACAAGATCCTTGACGGCAAAGTGGTGGCGACGCTCTTTTTTGAACCCTCCACCCGCACCCGACTCAGTTTTGAAACGGCAGTAAACCGCCTCAGCGGCAGAGTAATCGGTTTCTCCGATGCCTCCACAACCTCGTCGTCGAAGGGTGAAACTCTCAAAGACACCATCAAGATGGTGAGCAATTATGTGGATCTCATCATTATGCGGCATTATCTTGAAGGGGCTGCCCGCTATGCCACAGAAGTGACGGAAACACCGGTGATAAACGCCGGCGACGGAGCCAACCAGCACCCGTCGCAGACGATGCTCGACCTGTATTCGATCCTGAAAACCCAGGGACGTCTCGAAAACCTGACGATCACAATGGTAGGTGACCTGAAATACGGACGCACGGTGCACTCGCTGCTGATGGCGATGAAGTATTTCAATCCCACATTCCGTTTCGTGGCCTGCGACGAGCTGAGAATGCCGCGCGAATATATCGATTTCTGCGACAAGATGGGGATCTCCTACGAGGAACATACCGATTTCTCCAAAGAGGTGATAGATTCGTCGGATATAATCTACATGACCCGCGTGCAGCGCGAGCGCTTCTCCGACATAATGGAGTATGAGCGGGTTAAAGACCTCTACACACTGCGCAACTCGATGCTCGACACATCAAAAGACAACCTGCGCATACTGCATCCCCTCCCCAGGGTGAACGAGATCTCATATGACGTGGACGAGAATCCGAAGGCATACTATTTCGATCAGGCCCGCAACGGCCTATTCGCACGCCAGGCCCTTATATGCCGCGCCCTCGGAATAGATGTCGGAAAACTTAAGGAAGCCGTCAAGCAGGACTGATACGGCCGGCTGACAGACTTTTGATCAATTCCGCCCACAAACTTAAAGTGTCTCCTATAAAAAATCAGGAAAAATGAGAAAGAGTGACAAAGAGATGGCTGTGGCCGCCCTGGAGAGCGGGACAGTCATAGACCATATACCTTCGGAAGCCCTGTTCAAGTGCGTGAAGATACTCCGCCTTGCCGACATGCCCCATAAGCTCACCATCGGCAACAACCTCGACAGCGGCCGGCTCGGCAAGAAGGGGATAATCAAGGTGGCCGACACGTTCTTCCCAGAGGCCGTTTTAAACCGCATAGCGCTCATCGCGCCGACGGCAGTGGTTAACATCATCCGCGACTATCAGGTGGCCGAGAAACGCCCCGTAACGCTTCCAAAACAGCTGCGCGGGATAGTGAAGTGCGGCAACCCGAAATGCATCACCAACAACGAGCCTATGGCGACCATCTTCGAGGCCGATGCCGACGACCGATCGCTGATACGGTGCCATTACTGCAACCACACGGTGCGTGCCGACAAAGCCGAAATACTCTGACACAGCCATGGGACGCCGAAACCTGAAACCGGGGACGATGATCTACCCGCTGCCGGCAGTGATAGTGAGCTGCGGCAGCTCCGTTGAGTCCTCGAACCTCATAACGGTGGCATGGACCGGAACCATCTGCACCAACCCGCCGATGTGCTATATATCCGTGAGGCCGGAACGCCACTCCTACCACATTATCAAGGAGAGGATGGAGTTCACGATCAACCTTACCACAGCGGCGATGGCACGTGCGACAGACTGGATCGGGGTGCGGTCGGGCCGGGAGTACGACAAATGGAAAGAGACCGGGCTAACACCCGTGGAGGGTGTGGCTGTAAGCTGCCCTTACGTGAAGGAATCGCCTCTGAGCATCGAGTGCCGGGTGAGGAGCATAATGCCGCTCGGGAGCCACGACATGTTTCTGGCCGAGGTGGTGAATGTGCTCGCCGACGAGAGCCTGTTTGACAGCGAGACAGACGCATTCATGCTCGACAAGGCCGGCCTTATGAACTACAGCCACGGGCAGTATTTCAGCCAGGGGGAACCTCTGGGGCGGTTCGGCTTCTCGGTAAAGAAAAAGAAATAAACAATCATATCAACAAACCATTCAACTATGCAACGCGACAACGCTATTTTCGACATTATCAACCGCGAGCATCAGCGCCAGCAGAAAGGTATAGAGCTGATCGCATCGGAAAACTTCGTATCAGACCAGGTGATGGAGGCCATGGGTTCCTGCCTGAACAACAAATATGCCGAGGGTTATCCCGGCCACCGCTATTATGGCGGCTGCCAGGTGGTTGACGAGGCCGAACAGCTTGCCATCGACCGTCTGAAAGAACTTTTCGGCGCCGAGTATGCCAATGTGCAGCCCCACTCAGGCGCACAGGCCAACATGGCGGTATTCATGTCGGTTCTCAAGCCGGGCGATACTTTCATGGGTATGAACCTTGACCACGGCGGTCATCTGACACATGGAAGCCCGGCAAACTTTTCAGGAAAAGTGTTCCATTGTGTACCTTATGGTGTTAATGAACAAGGTTTTATTGACTATGATGAAGTAGAAAGAATTGCTCTTGAATGTCAGCCGAAGTTGATTGTTGCTGGTGCCAGCGCATACTGCAGAACAATTGATTTCAAGAGATTTAGAGAAATCGCAGACAAGGTTAATGCTATTCTGATGGTTGATATTGCCCATATTGCCGGTCTTGTGGCAACAGGTCTGCATCCAAGCCCGATCCCTTATGCACATGTTGTTACAACAACAACCCATAAGACACTTCGCGGACCAAGAGGCGGTATGATTCTCTGCGGTACAGAAGAATATGCAAAGAAACTGAATTCGGCTATTTTCCCGGGTACTCAGGGCGGCCCTCTGATGCATGTGATCGCAGCAAAGGCTGTTGCATTGAAGGAAGCACTCAGTGCTGACTTCAAGGATTATCAGAAACAGATTCTTGTGAATGCTCAGGCACTTGCTGCAGGCCTTATGAAGAGAGGTATTACGATTGTATCCGGTGGTACAGACAATCATTTGATGCTGGTAGATCTTCAGAATCTTGGGCTGACAGGCAAGCAGGCTGAGAAGATGCTTGATGAGGTGCATATCACATGCAATAAGAATACAATTCCGAATGACCCGCAGTCTCCATTTGTTACAAGTGGCTTAAGACTTG
>CADFRV010000171.1 GCA_902836725.1 Muribaculaceae bacterium | reverse complement strand
TTCTTGAATTCGGCGAAAGCATCGGCATAAAGCACCTCAGCCCACTTGTAGGAGTAATAGCCGGCAGCATATCCTCCGGAGAAGATATGGCTGAATGTGGTGCCGGTGACGCTACCCTCTACAGGCGGGAAAATCTGCACACTCTCCATTGCCTTGCGCTCAAACTCGATGGGATCTCCCACAGGCGATTTGATGGTGTGCCAGGCCATATCGAGGTAGCCGAATCCGAGCTGACGCATGCACGAATATCCTGCACCGAACTGCGATGACTTGATGATCTTGTCAACCAGTTCCTGCGGCAGTTTCTCGCCGGTCTGGTAATGTTTCGCAAACGAGTCAAGGAATTCCTTCTCGGTAAGGTAGTTCTCGTTGAACTGCGAGGGAAGCTCCACAAAGTCGCGGTATACGGCGGTGCCTGAAAGCGATGCATAGTGGCAACGTGTCAGCAGGCCGTGCAGGGCGTGGCCGAACTCATGAAGGAATGTCTCCACCTCATATGGGGTAAGGAGAGAGGGGGTGTCGGCTGTGGGTTTGGTGAAATTCATCACTATCGACACATGCGGACGCTCATCCTCACCTTTGGCATTCACGCTCTGATCTTTGAAACCAGTCATCCACGCACCGGGACGTTTGCTGTCGCGGGGGAAGAAATCGGTGTAAATCACCCCGATGAACTGTCCCTTGTCGTCGGTGACATCAAACGCTTTCACATCAGGATGGTAAACCTCGATCTTGTCGTTGCGTGTGAACTTGAGGCCATACAGCTTGGTTGCCAGTCCGAACACACCGTCGATCACATTGTCAAGCTCGAAATAGGGACGCAGCTGCTCTTCGTCGTAGCTGTAACGGGCATTCTTGAGCTTATTGGAATAATAGCTGTAATCCCACGGATTGATGGTGACATGCTTACCCTCGATTTCCGACGCGAAATCTGTCAGCTCCGACATCTCGCGCTCGAGAGCCGGCTTATATGCCTCGCGCAACTGATCGAGCAGTTTATATACATTGGCCGGATTCTCTGCCATTGTGCGCTGCAGGGAGTGGTCGGCATAGCTCTTGGATCCGAGGAGGTTGGCGATCGAGAGACGCAGCTCCGCGATGCGCTTCATATTCTCCACATTGCTGAACTCGCCCTTGGTATTGCGGCCGGTGTAAAGTCTGTAGAATTTTTCGCGGAGATCGGGACGCTCAGAGTATTTCATGAACGCCATGTATGTGGGCTGCGCAAGCGTGAAAAGGAACTCCCCTTTTCTGCCCTTCGCTTCGGCCATCTGGGCGGCCTCGTCAACGATCCCTTTGGGAAGACCTGCGAGATCGTCAGCGGTGAGCCATATCTCATATGTGGCAAGCTCTTTCATCACATTCTGGCCGAATTTGTTGGTCAGCTGCGAAAGCTCTGCATTGAGTTTGCGGTATGTCTCGCGATCCTCACCCTCGAGGTTGGCACCCTGCAGGGCAAAGGAGTCATATGTTTTCTGTAGGAGCATCTCGTCTTCGGGAGAGAGCTTAAGCGAAGAGCGGCTGTCGTAAACGGCCTTTACCCTCTTCCAGAGATCGTTGTTCAGCGTAACAGAAGTGGAGAAATCGCTCAGTTTCGGGCTGATGCGTGTGGAGATCTCCATCATCTCGTCGTCGGCATCTGCCGAGAGCAAGGGATAAAAAACGTTAAGAACACGGTTCAGATCCGCGCCATTGCGCTCAAGGGCCACAATGGTATTCTCGAACGTGGGAGGCTCGGGATTGGAGGTTATGGCATCTATCCCCTTGAGGGCAAGAGCTATTCCCCGGTCAATCGCCGGCTCATACTGCGAATTTTCAATTTTGCTGAAAGGAGCTGTGCCATGCACGGTGGCGAAATCGCTCTCCAGTACATTTTGTGCCTGTGTCATAAGCGCTGTACCTATGGTTAAACCTAACAGGAATTTTTTCATACTATTTATTATCTCGCTAATTTATTGCTGTGTAAATGAATCGGTCTGATGAACAAAGTTACAGAATTATTTCATAATCACCAAATACACCGCACCAATGCGGCTGGAGTAAAAAAAGAGGTTGCGTCATCCACAACCTCTTTTTTATAATATTCAGTAAAATTTATTATTTGACACGGAACTTGAGAGTATTGCTGCCGGCTGCATCTGTGGCTACAGCAATGTAAATGCCCGCAGACAGACGGTCTGTCGCAACAGCATCATTGCCGGCGAGCACCTTGACACCGGATATATCGAAAATCTCAATAGCGGCGCCCTCAGCATGGATCGCAGATCCGTCGAAGGTCAGAGCGGTTTCAGAAGCCACCACATTGTCCACACCGGTAAGAGGAAGCACAACGATATGTGACTTGACTGACTGACCGTTGAATTTCACGACAAGGTCGCATTCTCCTTCGGCGATACCCATCACGGTAAGCAACAGGCCGTCTTCTGTCATTGAATTGTCTGATATCTCAACCAGGGTATCGTCATATTCGAGAACGATATCGCCTATGACAGCTGCGGAAAGTTCAACACCGCAAATTGTAACGGCTATTTCCGCTTCCTCATCCACGCGCAGAGACACGTTTGCAGGGTTCACCATCATCAGACCGTTTTCGAAATACAGGCGGGGAGTTAAAGCATCGTCAGCCATAGCCCATGGAGCGGCTGCGGTCTCACCGAACGAGAATCCGAGCGGATCAGCAAAGAAGTCCTTTCCAAGCTCGGAAGCATCTGTAGATTTGCCTTCCGTACTACCTGAATCGTCTGCTACGGTGCTGTCA
The DNA here is from genome assembly GCA_902836725.1 of Muribaculaceae bacterium. Taxonomy (GTDB): domain Bacteria; phylum Bacteroidota; class Bacteroidia; order Bacteroidales; family Muribaculaceae; genus UBA7173. The sequence continues at coordinate 2,963 of CADFRV010000171.1, read as the reverse complement.
ACGACAGGAAGTGTGGAGATAACATAGTTGTCTCTGATCGACAGATCAGCAGACAGAGGCTCACCGTAGATAGGCTCGTAATCGTCATCGTAATCCACCTCATCGGCATAATTGGCACGGGTGTATCCCACAACACGGTGAACTGTGGCATTCTCTGCGGGATAAGCTCCGGCAGGAGCCTCCGGAGCTGTAATGGATGTGAGGTTGATGAAATTCTTAAATATCAGCGGCTGTACTTCAACACCCTCCTCTTCGGAATAGAAATTGGAATGTGATCCGGCGATACCTCCGACTTTCGCGCCTCCGCCCCAACGGAGATTTTCAGTTGCGGTAATGGTTCCCTCCACATAATTGTTGGTAAAGGGTACATTACCAGTCACACCTACAATACCGCCGATTGTATTCTTACCGGTTATGTCGGCATTGACATGGCAGTCTTTCACACCATTGCCATAGCTGCCGACCGAACCGAGGATACCGCCGACAGATGAACCGCCTTCGATAGAGCCTGTGAAGGCGCAGGAGAATACCGACGAACCTGTGGCTGTAGAACCCAGAATGCCGCCCACACTGTTTTCAGGTGAAACGATCTTACCGTCAAACGAGCAGTTGCTGACTTCACTGAAAGATACGGCTCTGCCCACAATACCTGCAACATCTTCTGTTGAAACCACGCTTGATTTGTATGCGTGCACATTATTTACCTTTCCGCCGGAAAGTCTTCCTACAACGAGAGCATGCGCGTCGACTGTGGCATTTAATTTCGCATTGTAGAATTTGAGGTTCTTGACCACCCCTTTTGTCACATCCACATCAGAGAGGTTGCCATCCTCATCGCTCTCCGGGACCTCCCCTGAAACCTGGGGAAGCAGTGCGCGGCCGGCAAGCGTGAGATTGCTGATCACATGTCCGCGGCCATCGAGAGCGCCGGTGAAATTGAAATCGGGATTGCTGATGACAGAACCGTCGGCATCAATATCAGCCACAACAGCAAAGTAGGCGTTGGGAGCGGATTTGATCTGCCTGAGACCTCCCACAGTGCTGATTTCATACGGATTCGCGATTGTGCCGTCTCCGGCCTCGAAGAGTGTCAGGGGCAGATCGAAATAGGTAGTGGTATATTGCCAGTTCCCCGGAATCTGGTTTACATAGATAGCGGCAAGTTTGGCGTTTTCATTACCGATGTTGAGCAGAGAGATCGTTACGAGAGTGCCTTTCTCCTCATCGGGGCCGAGAGTTACAAGACTACCCTTTTCGGGGTTGGCGCTTATAACCGCGAACTCCTCATGGTTGGTGGAAGTGGCGTTGTCACGGCGTTTCATGAGCACCATATATTCACGGTCTGCATCAAGATTGAAGAGATAGGGGTCATAAGCTTCCACACCGGAATATACCTGCGCGTAGTCAATGTTCTGTCCCATGTTGATATCGTCGACCTTCACAATATCGCCATCAGGAGAAGCGAACACCACATTGACATGGCAGTCGCCGGAGGCATCTGAAAAACCTCTTGTCTGGGGGACAACATATACATATGAATCTCCGGCGGGGATACGGTTGGCAGTGGCATTCATAGTGTGGACAGTGCTCCCCTCGTTGAAACCGAACGGGATGGTATGCTCCACCGAGCCGTCAAGAATATTTACGAAACTGAAACCATAAGTACCGGTGCTCTGGGTGATAAACATCACCTGAGGATCGAAGCCATTGATATCGTTCATGAAATATCCGCCATCCACACCGACGCCGATATCATAACGTTTAGTGGCCAGTGCGTCCTCTCCTTTCGCGGCACCGTCGTATGCCTCGTAATCGTAGTAGAACTCATCGCCTCCCTGCTGGGAATGTGCGCGTGTCACATACAGCAGCGGGGTACCGTCATCGTTGCGGCTCATGTCCACGTCGTCGTTGTACATGAACGATCCTACATAAAGGAAAAACAGGTTGTCCTCTGTAGCACCCAGGGGGATACGTGTCGTACTGTAATGCTTTGCCTCCGAAGCATATGAGCTTTCCATTGAATAAATATCCACAATCAGCTCATTGTCGGGCGTGGGAGTCTCCACCGTATAATCGAACGGATCTAGATACCAGCTATATTTGAGACGGTTGACAGAGAAATACGGTATACCGTCTTTCTGTGTCACCAGGAAGGGGATTGCATCAGCACCAGCGAGCGCAACCACGGGCACGCGTGTGTCGAGGACAGAAACCATGTCACCGGAATATCCGGCTTTCTTATAAGTCACAAAATGGTAATCTACTGTGTTGAGCACATTGCCTACCATCGGAGTCTCGGTGTCCTCCTCGGTCATGAAAGTGATATAGTAATTTTCACTCCATGAATCCTGAGCCGTATCGATTGCCGACACATAATAGCCTTTTATGGTGTGCAAACACTCCGACATGGCATCGTCAGCAAGGTTGGCGACAGCATATACGCGTGTACGGTAATTGTTTACATAATCGGTCGTGTTGGTCGACACATCGATCATGATCTCGTAGTTGTTGTCATAGTTGAAGAACTTCTGGGTCACGGCCGGACCGATTGTCACGGAAGCCACACGTGTCTCGTTTTCCTGAAGTTCCACATTGTCGCGCACCGTACCTACCTTTTTGAACGATGCGTCGTAAATATTGAATTCAAAACCGGATACCTGGTTATTGGTGTAAATATAATTACCGGTGTAATACCAGGTTTCCCCTTTCGGTCCGTCAAGAAAGCCTACAAGCGAAGCAGCCGGAAGCGCATTCAGCTCCAAGCTCTTGAAGGATCCGACCTTGAAAGAAGCATCGCCTTTTATGGCATTTCTGTTGTTTTTCAGAGAATTGAACCGTGTCAGGTCACCGATACCGGCCTGTTCGCGCTCAGCCCGTGCCTTAGGCATAAAACGGAACAGTTCGGATCCCTGGCGTGTGGCGTCGGCGTTGTGTACCGTCGTAGCCATAGCCGGAAGCGCCAG
>CADFRV010000170.1 GCA_902836725.1 Muribaculaceae bacterium | reverse complement strand
ATCGGTGTTATCACAGCAATGGATATCATTGAGGCCGTTGATGAAGAAATGGGAGTCGAATCCGTGTTCGCGCACCTCCTTGTATACCATCAGCGCCTCGGCCACATCAGCTTTGCGGAAAGCCTCATAGAGCCGCGAGAAGTAGCGCTCATCGAGCACGTTGAGGTTGTCGATTGTCGACTGGTATGTGATGTTGCCCCTTGAGGAGGCGGCCACCTGGTCGAAGATCGACAGGGCGTCGCGCATGGCGCCGTCGGCCTTCTGGGCTATCACGTTCAGCGCGGCACGCTCGGTGGTGTAACCCTCCTGGGCGGCCACATACTCCAGATGGTCGGCGATATCCCCCACGGTAATGCGGTGGAAATCGTAGATCTGGCAGCGCGACAGGATGGTGGGGATTATCTTGTGTTTCTCCGTGGTGGCAAGGATGAACACCACATACGACGGGGGCTCCTCGAGGGTCTTGAGAAAGGCGTTGAACGCCGCCTGCGAGAGCATGTGCACCTCGTCGATGATGAACACGCGGTAGCGTCCCTCTGTGGGGGGCACCATCACCTGGTCCACGAGGTCGCGGATATCGCTCACGCTGTTGCGCGACGCGGCGTCAAGTTCCAGAATGTTCAGCGAGCGGTTCTCGTTGAACTGGCGGCACGACGGACATTCGTTGCAGGGATCTCCCTCGGGGGTAGGATGCTCGCAGTTGATGCTTTTGGCGAAAATACGCGCTGTGGAGGTCTTTCCAACCCCTCGCGAGCCGCAGAACAGGTATGCGTGCGCGAGCCTGTTCGTAGCCACTGCGTTGCGCAGGGTGGAGCAGAGAGCCTTCTGTCCGACTACCGATGAGAAGGTCGTCGGACGGTACTTTCGTGCGGATACTATATAGTTTTCTTCCATTTCTACAAAGTTAATGTTTTTCCCCGGTTTTGTGGCGATTGCACATTGTTAAAATCCCTAAAGAATTGAGTGTGCGGGGAATATGCTGATTTTAACACGAATTAAGACGCTGTGTGCAAATAATTAAATAATGTCGCATATTTGGCAGCTGCAAAATCTTTTGTTAAATTTCGGGCGTTTTTAGGTAAGAGTTTCTAAATACAGGTACAACAGGGATGTGTTACGGCAGCGTTTGCCGGATCCATCGCGTAAATACAGATCGCTATGGTAGAAAGATTTATCGGTCAGACCGATTTCAATGGATATGACGATTTCGTAAGAAATTTCAAAGTGAGAGTGCCGGAGAACTTCAACTTCGCGTATGATGTGGTCGACGCATGGGCGGCCGAGGAGCCGGAGCGTGAGGCGCTTCTGTGGACCGACGAGCATGGCCGCGAGCGACGCTTCACTTTCGCGGAGATGAAGGAGCAGACAGACCGCACGGCGGCTTTTTTCCAGTCGCTCGGTATCGGCAAGGGTGACCGTGTGATGCTTATGCTCAAACGCCACTATCAGTTCTGGTTCTCGATTGTGGCTCTTCATAAACTTGGCGCTGTGGCCATTCCTGCCACCCATCTGCTGACGGAGGAGGATATAGAGTACCGTTGCGAGAAGGCTCATATCCGCATGATTGTAGCGGCGGGAGATCCTGTCATAATTGGTCATGTGGAGAAAGCGCGTCCGCACTGTCCTACGCTTGAATGGCTTGTGTCGACCGGTCCCGATATTCCCGACGGCTGGCTCGATTTCAATGCAGGGATAGAAAACGCGCCCGCATTCGTGCGTCCGGAGCATCCCAACAGCAACGATGATGTGATGTTGCTATATTTCACTTCCGGCACTTCCGGCGAGCCGAAGATGGTGGCTCATGATTTCACCTATCCCCTGGGACATATCGCCACTGCATACTGCTGGCACAATCTCCGGAAAGGCGACCTGCACCTCACCCTCGCCGATACAGGCTGGGGAAAGGCCGTATGGGGCAAGCTCTATGGCCAGTGGATCGTGGGCGCCGATGTTTTCGTGTATGATTTCGACAAGTTCGTACCCGCAGACCTGCTCCATATGATGGAGAAGTATCATATCAACTCCTTCTGCGCGCCCCCCACGGTGTTCCGTTTCCTCATACGCGAGGATGTCTCGAAATATGATCTCAGCTCCCTGCGCTACTGCACCATCGCGGGGGAGGCGCTCAATCCGAGCGTTTTCGAGAAATGGAAGGAGCTTACAGGCATATCGCTGATGGAAGGTTTCGGACAGACGGAGACCACCCTTACGGTGGGCAATTTCCCGGGCATGACACCAAAGCCCGGCTCGATGGGCAAACCGAATCCGCAGTATGATATTTACATCGCCCGCCACGACGGCAGCCGGTCTCCTGTCGGCGAGCAGGGGGAGATTGTGATTTCTGTGCCGGAAGGTAAAGGGAAGCCTCTTGGACTGTTCAAGGAATACCTCGACGATCCCGAGCTTACGGGATTCGCATGGCATGACGGGCTGTATCATACCGGAGATGTGGCGTGGCGCGACGAGGACGGTTATTTCTGGTTCGTGGGCCGTAAGGACGATGTGATCAAATCGTCGGGCTACCGCATCGGGCCGTTCGAGGTGGAGAGCGCCTGCCTCACCCATCCGGCTGTGGTGGAGTGTGCCATAACCGCCGTTCCCGACGAGGTGCGCGGCCAGATAGTGAAAGCCACCATCGTGCTTGCGCGCGACTATGTGAAGAAAGCGGGGCCTGAGCTGATAAAAGAGATACAGAACCATGTGAAGCGTGTCACCGCACCATACAAATATCCCCGCGTGGTGGAGTTTGTGAGCGAGCTTCCTAAGACCATCTCGGGCAAGATACGCCGTGTGGCCATACGCGCCACCGACGCCGTGAACCGTGCCACCGATTCCGTGAAGAATTCCTCGGCCGCGGCCTCCCGCAAACGCAGTGGCACGGGCCGTCTGCGCCCCGGTCACTGCTGATGGCGGGGAACAGGCGCCGCGTGACAAATCTCATACTCTTTATTCTGTTTTTTGGTTACTTGCTTAAAGTTGTTAACTTTGCACTTGAATCAAGTTTATGGTCCGTTTTATGAAAAACAGATGTATATTTTACGGGTTGTTTGTGATGCTCCTCGCGGCTGTTCTCACGTCATGTATCAACGATGATAACGGTGACGCATGGTCTCTCGGAGTAGGGGACAAATGTCCCGATTTCAATATAACCATGAATGACGGCAGGGAAATCTCCACCGAACAGCTGCGCGGGCGCAAATCCATGATTGTGTTCTTTAACACCACATGCGGTGACTGCCTGTGCGAGTTCCCTGTGCTTCAGGATCTCTATGACATAGTGAGGAAAAGGCAGGACGAGAGCAAGGTGGAGATAATCTGTATATCGCGCGGACAGGGGGAGGACGCCGTGCGCCAGTGCTGGAAGGATTACGGCCTGTCGCTCCCGTACTCCGCCCAGACCGACAAATCGGTCTACCATAAGTTCGCCTCAGCCATTGTGCCGCGTATTTATGTGATTTCGCCCGATCTGACTATCACAGCTACATTTTCAGACGATCCGCTTCCTACGTTGTCAAAACTTCTTGGTGCGCTCGCGCTGTGAGCTTTATCCGTTGATAAGCCGGAGTATCTCGCCCGCTACAGCCGGGGCTGAGAAACGGCGCATGGCCGCGTGCTGTGCCTCGCGGCTGAAAGGGGAGGAGAGTGCCGTGTAGAGCATGGCCGCGAGTGTGTCGGGATCATCGTCAGTGCAGATATAGCCGTCCTTGCCGTGCTCTATGATGTCGGCCTGTCCTCCATGCCCTGTGGTGACCGGTGTAGCTCCCGCGGCCATACCCTCGATGAGTGTGCCGGGAAGAGTTTCACGCACTGATGTGGACAGCACTACGGTGGCATGGGCGAATATCTGCGCCATCTTTTCCGGAGCTACCGGGCCGGCATGCAGATGGGGGAATCTGAGCCCGTCAAGCGCGGCGGGGTCTTTCATGCTGCCGCAGAAGATTATTGTAGCGTCCGGCGTACCCCGGTGCATGTCGTGCAGGCGGTTAAGTGCCGCTATCGCCAATGGCAGGTTCTTTATGGGATCATCGATCCGCGCGGCTGCGAATACTATGATATCCCCCTTTTCCGGCAGCCCCAGGGCGATGCGTTCAGTCGCAGGCACGATGCTGAATTTTTCTATCGGCAGGGCGTTGGGAACCACCTTTATGCTTGCGTCGCGCATGAGGCTGCTTCTGCGGCATTCCCCTGCGAGCCAGTTGCTGACAGGGATAAAGGTTACAAGTACCTCGGAATAGAGTGTCTTCTTGCGTTTCTGCACCTGTGTGGAGAGGTCGGTCAGGTATCTTGAACCGAGCAGGGGGCATTTCCCGCATTCACCCTCGAAACGTGTGCATGTCTCGGAATGATGGCATATCCCGGTGCAGCACCACATGTCGTGCATCGTCCAGATGATCCGTTTACCCATGGCATGCAGCCGCCTGATGTCTTTCAGCGACACAAGCCCCTGGTTTACCCATGAGAGTATCACCACATCGGCCTCCTTCACCCAGGGATGACGGGTGATGCCGCAGCCGAAACGCGCTGTGTCGGCTTTCCACAGATCGGCGCGCCGGAATCCGGAACGGACGAAAATATCGAGCCGTTCGGCCAGGAACGAGAGGCGGTAACGCCATTTCCCCACGGTGCTCACCAGCTCCGATGCGGAGCTTTTATGCGCGGTCACCATGCGGGCGTCAGTCCCCGCTTCGGCGAGGGCTTCCATAAGCCTGTAGGTCACGATGGCGGCGCCCCCGGTCAGGTCGTTTGTGCATAGGAATACGACTTTTTTCATCGTGTGGAGGCGGGGAGGGTTTTCCTTCTGTTTCTGATCTCCAGGAGGTATGTGGCGGCGGCATATACACACAGAAGCGCCACACGCACCGGGAAGTCGATGAAATTGTTGCCGGTGGTGGCGATCACGGAGATGCCCCACAGTGCCATGGCGCCTGCGAAATAAAGCGCGAGGCGGCGCAGGCCGTAGTTTATCGGGTAATATTTTCTGCCGATTACATAGCTGGCGGCCATCATGAATCCGTAGCTGCAGAAAGCTGCCCACGCGCACGCCATGTAGCCGTAGACCGGCACGAATGCGAAGTTGAGCGCGAGGGTCACTCCGAGACCTGTGAGCGAGAACCATGTGCCCCATATGGTGCGGTCGGTGAGCTTGTACCACAGCGACAGATTGAAGAATACGCCGAAGAAGAATTCTCCGAGCATCACGATCGGCACCACCCTGAGGCCTGAGAAATATTTAGGGGAGATGAAGTATCTGATTACCGGAAGGAAATACATCACCCCCAGGAAGATGAACAGTCCGAAGATCACAAACCATTTCATGGCCTCGCGGTAGGAAGCTGTCTTGTCTACCCCTTTCGCCTTGTTCTGTGCGAAGATAAACGGTTCGTAAGCGAAGCGGAACGCCTGTATGAACATCACCATCACGATGGCCACCTTGTAGTTGGCGCCGTATACGCCGAGCTCGTCCATCGCCGTGGCCTTGTCGGGGGCGAGGATGGGATAAAGTATCTTGTCTATGGTCTGGTTCATCACCCCCGCGATGCCGAGGATCAGAAGCGGGTAGGAGTAGCGCAGCATCTCCCGGAGCAGTTTGCCTGAGAAACTGTATGTCTCGGCCAATATCTCAGGTATTACAAGCATGAGCACTACCAGGGAGCTGATCATGTTGGCGAGGAATATGTAGCCTATCCCGAAATCAGGACGGTAGAACCAGGCTATCCATTCGGGTGAGGTGCGCCAT
>CADFRV010000169.1 GCA_902836725.1 Muribaculaceae bacterium | reverse complement strand
GTGACGGGAGTTGACTGAGGTCAATGACCGAACCCGAATCCCTCGGGCGACGACCCAGATGGGCCATTATGACACATCCTCTTTTTTGGTGCTTACAGACGGCATTGTATTACAGTCCGCCAATTTCAAAATCCTTAATTTCTTAATTCCAGTTGAATTTATTAATTTTGTGACATAAACAGATTGAAGAAAATGGAAAAGAAATTCAAACGCACCCTTGTCACAACCGCCCTGCCATATGCCAACGGCCCGGTACACATCGGCCACCTCGCCGGAGTGTATGTGCCGGCAGATATCTACACACGTTTTCTACGTCTACGCGGAGAAGATGTAGTGATGATCGGAGGTTCCGACGAGCATGGAGTGCCCATCACAATAAAAGCCCAGAACGAAGGGGTGACACCACAGGACATCGTGGACCGTTACCACAAGATCATCAAGGACTCGATGGAGGAACTGGGGGTGTCTTTCGACATCTACTCACGCACCACCTCGAAAATCCACGAAGCCACGGCATCGGAATTTTTCCGCCGCCTGTATGACAACGGCCAGTTCGTGGAAAAATCGTCCATGCAGCTCTATGATGAGAAAGCCAACCAGTTTCTGGCCGACCGCTATGTGACCGGAGAGTGTCCGCACTGCCACTACGACCGCGCCTATGGCGACCAGTGCGAGAAGTGCGGCACATCGCTCAACGCAACCGACCTAATAAATCCCAAGAGCGCCATCACCGGCAACACACCGGTACTGAAAGAGACCAAACACTGGTACCTGCCTCTCGACCGCTGGGAACAGCAGCTCTCGAAATGGATACTGGAGGGACACAAGGAATGGAAAACCAATGTCTACGGCCAGTGCAAGTCGTGGATCGATCTCGGGCTGCAGCCACGTGCCGTGAGCCGCGACCTCGACTGGGGAGTGCCCGTGCCGGTGGAAGGTGCCGACGGAAAGGTGCTTTATGTATGGTTTGACGCGCCTATCGGATATATTTCCAACACCAAGGAACTCCTCCCCGACACATGGGAAACCTATTGGAAAGACCCCGAGACCAGAATAATCAACTTCATCGGGAAAGACAACATCGTGTTCCACTGCATCATCTTCCCGGCGATGCTCATGGCATACGGTGACAACTATCAGCTCCCCGACAATGTGCCCGCCAATGAGTTCCTCAACCTCGAGGGTGACAAGATCTCTACCTCGCGCAACTGGGCCATCTGGCTCCACGAGTATCTGCGTGATTTCCCCGGCAAACAGGATGTGCTCCGCTACGTGCTCACCGCCAACGCGCCCGAGACCAAAGACAACGATTTCACATGGCGTGATTTCCAGAGCCGCAACAACTCTGAGCTTGTTGCCATCCTCGGCAACTTCGTGAACCGCGCGATGGTGCTCACACACAAGTATTTCAACGGAACCGTACCCGCCGCAGTCGCACTGCAGCAGACCGATACCGACGCATTCGACGAGATAAAGGCCACAGCTGAAAACCTTACAGCCGCCCTTGAGACTTTCCACTTCCGTGAGGCTCTCAAAGAGGCCATGAACATAGCCCGCATCGGCAACCGCTACCTACAGGAAACCGAGCCGTGGAAAGTGGCAAAAACCGACATGGAGCGCGTGGCCACGATACTCAACGTCGCCATCCAGATCTGTGCCGACATAGCTGTGGCCTTCGAGCCGTTCCTCCCGTTCATGAGCGGCAGACTCGCCGACATGCTCCATATGGGAAAACTCTCATGGGACATGCTCGGACGCACCGGTCTCATCCCCGCAGGCACACAGCTCGCACAGCCCGAGCTGCTGTTCGAAAAGATTGAAGACGATGCCATACAGGCACAGCTCGACCGCCTCAGCCGCATACGCGAGGAAAACAAGCGCAAAAGCTGGCGTCCGGAGCCGCAGCAGCCCGATGTGCCTTTCGACGATTTCATGAAAGTGGATATCCGTGTTGGCACCGTATTGGAATGCAAACGCGTGCCCAAGGCCGACAAACTCCTGCAGTTCCTCATCGAGGACGGCATGGAGCAACGCACCATCGTGAGCGGAATAGCCAAATACTACAATCCTGAGGATCTCGTGGGAAAACAGATCTGTTTCGTCGCCAACTTTGAACCGCGCAAGCTGAAAGGCGTTCTTTCACAGGGTATGATACTCTCGGCACAGAACCCCGACGGATCACTCGTGGTCATAGGCCCCACAGGTGCTGTGACACCCGGCGCACAAGTTAAATAAGACCGTAACACATCTCCCGCCATGCAGCAGCAAAACCACTCCTCCCGTCCGCGTATCCTCATCATATACACCGGTGGCACCATCGGCATGATAGAGGACCCGCAGACACACACGCTCAGCCCGTTCGACTTCAATCACCTGATCGACAACGTGCCAAAGATCAAGATGCTCGATTACGATATCGAACACATACAGTTCGATCCCCCCATCGACTCCAGCAACATATCTCCGGCACACTGGCAGCAGATCGCGTCGGAAATAGGACGTCACTACAACCGTTTCGACGGATTTGTGGTGCTGCATGGCACCGACACCATGGCATATACCGCCTCCGCACTATCGTTCATGCTCGAGCATCTGCGGAAACCGGTGATAATCACCGGATCGCAGCTCCCGATCGGAGAAGTGCGCACCGACGGCGAGGAGAACCTTATCACAGCACTGCAGATAGCGGCCGCTATAGACCCCGTCAACGGCGAGCCTATGGTGCAGGAGGTAGCAATCCTGTTCGAGAACTACCTCTGGAGGGGAAACCGGTCCACAAAGATGAGCGCCGACAACTTCAACGCCTTCAAAAGCAACAATTATCCGTCGCTCGCAAAAATCGGCCTCTCCATCCAGTTCAACAGTGATTCGCTATGGCGCGTACATGACAGGCTGCCGCTCAAAGTGCACACCGGCCTCAATACCGATGTAATCATCGTATATGTGCATCCCGGCATGACCGAATTGTCGCTGCGGCAACAGCTCGAGACACCTGGCGTGAAAGGGATCGTACTCAAAACCTACGGAGCCGGCAACGCGCCGGCATGCGGATGGTTCCACAAAGCCATAGAAGACACTGTGAAACGTGGTGTGGTGGTTCTGAACGTCACCCAGTGTGTCAACGGAGGTGTGCAGCAGAAACGCTACGCCACCGGCCATCAGCTGGCAGACGCCGGCGTGATCTCCGGCCACGATATCACCACCGAGGCGGCATTGACAAAGATGATGTTCCTCTTCGGCATCGGACTGACACCGAAACAGGTCTCCAACAGCCTGCACCACCCCATCTGCGGCGAGATGAGCATCTGACGGAATTAATACCTACATATACACAGAAAAGCCGATCCATGGATCGGCTTTTCTGTGTATATGTACTTAACTCTTGTTTATATGTCGAAACGAAGAGCCAGCGGCGTCTGCTTTCCGGTAAACTCGCCGTTCACATACGCCGGCTGTCCGTTTATCCAGGTCTGCTCCACTCTGAAGTTAAGCCGCATCCCCTCATAGGGGCTCCAGCCGCACGCGCTGAGCACATCTTCCCGCTTTATGGTATAATCAGCATCCGGATCGATTATCACGAGATCCGCCACGTAATGCGGCCTCACATAGCCTCGGCGCGACATCCGGTAAAGACGTGCCGGAGCACCCGACATCTTCTCCACAACATCCTCTATTGTAAAAAGACCTTTACGGGTGAGCTGCAGCATCACCGGAAGAGCGAACTGCACCGACGGCATACCCGATGCCGTTGTCAGGGCGTCACCGCCGAGTTTGCTGGCTATCATATGCGGCGCATGATCCGTGGCTATCACATCTATCTTGCCCTCGGTCACGGCACGCAGAAGCGCACGCCTGTCACTCTCCTCCTTGATCGCCGGGTTGCACTTGGTAAGCCCTCCTGTGGCCGCCACGCTGTCGGATGTGAAGCACAGGTAATGCGGGCAGGTCTCGGCCGTGATGCGCTTCAGAGCAACATCCCCCGCATCGAAGAACTCAAGCTCGTCGGCCGTGGTCACATGCATCACATGAAGCCGTGCTCCGGTCTCCCTTGCGAGATTTACAGCCTTTCGGGTTGCCTCCACACACGCCTCGCGCGAACGGAGAGTGCTGTGAAGACCCACCGGAATACCTTCGGGATATTGCGCGAGCAGACGCGCACGGTTAGCGGCGATCACATCCTCGCTCTCCGCATGGCATGCTATGACATAAGGGAAATTCGTGAACAGTTTGCGCATGGCATCCTCACGGTTCACAAGCATACCCCCGGTAGAACTCCCCATAAACAGTTTTATACCCGGTATGCGCGTATAATCAGCCGACAGTATCTCGTCTATATTCCCATTGGCAGCACCCAGGAAAAAGGCATAGTTGGCAGCCGATACCTCAGCCGCACGGGCCATTTTCGCCTCCCATGCCTCTATTGTAGTAGTCTGGGGCGAAGTATTGGGCATATCGAAAAACGATGTCACGCCACCTGCCACAGCAGCGCGGCTCTCGCTTGCAATATCACCCTTCTCGGTCATGCCGGGTTCACGGAAATGCACATGCTCGTCGATAACGCCCGGAAAAATCATCTTCCCCTCGCAATCCACCACATCGTAATTCTCCGCCGGTATCTCAGAGATATCGGTATACCCTACATCGACCCTCGTTATAAGGTAATCCTCAATGACCACACTCCCTTTAAAGCGAAAGCCATTGCTAAAAATAAGTCCGTTTGCTAAAACTTTAGGCTTCATCATCAATAATCATTTTCAGAATCCGTCTCCTTTCAGCAGGAGTGCTACTACACTACGGTCTCTTCGGATATTTGCGTGTAATCGAATCCAGTTTCAACTTAATAACCCCGAACAACGCCTCACCAAAAATCCCTGACGACATTTTTGAAGTCCCCAGCACACGGTTTACGAAAATTATAGGCACTTCAGTCACCTTGAAGCCGCATTTCACCGCCGTAAACTTCATCTCAATCTGGAAAGCATACCCCTTGAACCTGATCCTGTCAAGCTCCATCGTGCGTAAGACCTCGCTACGATAGCAGGCAAAGCCTGCCGTTGTATCCTTTATTTTAAGCCCGGTTACGAACTGCACATACTTCGACGCGAAATAAGACATCAGAACGCGACCCATCGGCCAGTTCACAACATTCACACCAGTCACATAACGCGACCCCACAGCCACATCAGATCCTTTCTCAGCACACTCGCGGTAAAGCGCTTCCAGATCCTTAGGATTGTGAGAGAAATCCGCGTCCATCTCAAACACATAATCGTAACCGTGAGCCAAAGCCCATCGGAACCCCTCGATATATGCAGTACCCAACCCAAGTTTGCCGCGACGCTTAATCATATGCACGCGTCCCGGCCGCTCTGACATCTTGTCGCGCACAATGGCGGCCGTTCCGTCAGGAGAATTGTCATCAATAACCAGAACATCAAAACCATGCTCCAGAGCAAGCACAGCGTCCACAATAGCCGCAGCATTCTCCTTCTCGTTATACATCGGGATAATCACAACCGAATCCCGGCGCACAACAGGCTTGTCAATCACAGGTTCCAGAGTATTCATAACAACTAAATGAAGCCCGTTATACAACCAGCTTCTTCAAATCCTTTCTTATCTCCAACAAAGATACACACAACTTTTAAAACCGCCAAGAAAAATCCCCCTAAACAACTCCCAATTCCCACCACCCTGAGATCTCTGATACCTCTGATCCCCGCCATCCCTGATTCCTCTGATGGCTCTGATATCTCTGATTCCTCTGATCCACCACCATCCCTGATTTCTCTGATTTCC
>CADFRV010000168.1 GCA_902836725.1 Muribaculaceae bacterium | reverse complement strand
CATCCATGAAAGGCATCATCTCCTATGCTTGTCACGGAGTGAGGGATGGAAACGCTCGTGAGACGGCCGCATCCATGAAAGGCATTATCACCTATGCTTATCACGGAGTCAGGTATGGTCACGCTCGTGAGGTGAGCGCATCCCTCAAAGGCACACGCGCCTATGCTTGTCACTACATAAGTCTTTGAATCATGAGTGACTCTACTTGGAATGACGATGTCTCCTTTATATGAAGCTTGCCAATTCGTGACAGAGACGGTACCTTCTTCTTCCGAGAGGATGTCGTAGTAAATGCCGTCAGCCTCGAAATCGTATGCGCGTGCGGACATGTCGAAACGGGTCATGGCGGTCTCAAGGATGGCCAGGGCTTCGGGGACAGGGCGGGCGTGTGCGGCGATGTGGCGGGGTGTCATCTGGGCGTTGCAATGGATGGAGGGATCGGAGGAGAAGCGGTCGGCCTGTATGGCACGGGCTTTGTTGACACGCTCCCTGATGGCGGAGGATGGTTCGCCCGGGTTCATGGATTGCAGCTCCTGGAAAGGTACCGGCATTATTTCAACCTGAATGTCGATGCGGTCAAGCAGCGGACCGGATATACGGCTGAGGTAGCGCTGTACCTGCAGCTGCGTGCATGTGCAGTCTTTCGTAGGGTGGTTGTAGTAGCCGCAAGGGCATGGGTTCATGGATGCCACAAGCATGAATCCAGCAGGGTAATCGATGGTGTATTTGGCACGGGAGATGCAGATGTGCCTGTCTTCAAGCGGCTGACGGAGCACTTCGAGGACGTTGCGCGAGAATTCCGGAAACTCGTCGAGGAAGAGGACGCCGTTGTGTGCGAGCGAGATCTCTCCGGGGATAGGGTTTGAGCCTCCTCCCACAAGCGCCACCGAGGATATGGTGTGATGCGGTGCGCGGAAAGGACGCGTTGTCATGAGTCTGGATCCCCCTTTGAGTTTGCCTGCGACGGAGTGTATTTTGGTGGTTTCGAGCGCTTCTGAGAGCGTGAGCGGCGGCAGTATGGTGGGTATGCGTTTCGCCATCATTGATTTTCCTGACCCGGGAGGGCCGACAAGGAGGATGTTGGGGCCGCCGGCACAAGCCACTTCAAATGCCCGTTTCACACTTTCCTGCCCCTTTACATCGGCAAAATCGAGGCTGAAGTGTGTGAGAGCCTTTCCGAATTCCTCGCGTGTGTTTACAATGACCGGCTGCGGTGCGCTTTTTCCTGCCAGAAACTCTATTACCTGTGCGAGATTGTCCATCCCGTATACCTCCAGGTTGTTGACCACGGCAGCTTCGGTAGCGTTGGCGGAGGGGACGATCATCCCTTTCATATGTCTCGCCCTGGCCATGATGGCCATGGGGAGCACCCCCTTTACGGGGAGCAGCGATCCGTCGAGAGACAGTTCGCCCATGATGAGATAGTCGGCCAGACGCGCCGGCTCGAGTTGCCCCGATGCGGCGAGTATGCCAAGAGCTATAGGGAGGTCGTAGGCAGATCCCTCTTTCCTGACATCGGCAGGGGCCATGTTGACGACAATTTTCTTTCTCGGATATTCGAGGCCGCTCTGGTTTATGGCCGAGCATACGCGCTCGGCGCTCTCTTTGACAACGGCGTCGGGCAATCCGACCATAACGAGCTGAAATCCGGTCTCACACAGCACCTCGATGGTGACCGGTATGGCATCAATGCCTTGGAGCGCTGCTCCGGTAAGTTTTACAAGCACAAAAATGCTGGAATTAGATGGGTGAAAATGATATGGTAGTCATTCATACCGGCGGTCACTTCTCCAGCAAAGAGCGTACACGTGAAATGGATGGACCGCGGTAGATGAGTGTTCCTGTAGAGTCTGTGAGTATGAACCAGGGGAGAGAGGCAACGGGGATGTCCTGTAGTTCGGGCATATTGTATGGCGACACGGCCCATGCGCGTGTCATGCCCGCAGGATCGGTGTCTTTTTTTCCGTCAATGGACTTATGCCATGTTGTGGTGTCGGGATCTGCTGATATGTCGACAATTCCGAGCGAGCTGTTTTTGAAAAGAATCGAGAGTGCTGCGTCGATGGAGTCGCTTTTGCGTATGTTCTCGTCGGTGAACATAAGGAGCGTGTTGCGGAAACTGCCGGTATGTATTGTAGACAGTGTGTCGTCTGACGTGAAAACGGTGATTTTTTCCACGCTCAGTGAATCAAGCGGGTGGCTGAGAGGGAGGAGCATGTCGCGCACGGATGTCACACCTGTGTTGCGTGTCATGTCGGGTTCGAGCGATGCGATGAGACGCAGTGCCTCGTGCGGGTCGCCGGCTGAGTTATAGAAATCGCTCATAAGCAGCGCGGAGAGTACCCAGTCGGGGTGTTTCTGCACTATCTGCGATATTGCTTCGTTGATTTTCGCGGTATCATGGCTTTTTATAGCTGCGGAATTGTTTTTCAGAAACTCGGCGAGGCGCTTGGAGTCGGCGTTTCCTCCGGCAGTCATTTCGGTAGGGTCTGATGCGTTCAGTTTTACGTCGACCGTCTCCCCGTTGTCCACGATTATGCGGCCGAGCAGCTTTCCTGTGGCGGTGTATACCCTGATTACCGTAGGTCTGTCGGTGCGTGCGAGCGCCATGAATTTGCCGTCGATGGCGGTGGCAGTTACAGACTGCACGGCGTCTCTGGAGTAGTAGACCAGTCTGAGGTTTCCGGTGCCGAAGTTGTCGATTATGCCGTTGATGCGGAATTCGGTGTTTCCTCCGCATGCGGCCAGGGAGAGCGCCGTAATGAAAACAACAACCCACAGTGCCGCCGCGGCGACCCTGTGAGTTTTCATATGCAAGCTGTTAAGAAGTGTCTGTATCCTGTTCATTTCCGCAAAAATAGCATAATCCGGTGAGACTGGCAAGTGGAACAGTAATAAAAAAAGTAAGGAAAATCTCACGACCTCCCTTACCCGGATACATAGTAATATTACCAGTCAATCAATTCAGTAATAGCCTTATTACTGCTAATCAAATATGTGTAAATAAGCAATGGATATGCAAATCTCAAACCCTTAATATCAACCCTTGTTGCAAAGGTGCGCTTTGTGTGTTGCTCCCTGCTATGTAACCGGGGGTAAGGGGAGAGGATACGAGAAAGGGTGTGAACCTAAAAATTGCAACCGGTCAGTTCTGAGGCACCGCCAAGCGCCAAGTCCAATAACCGGCATAATTGCAACTCGTTCACACCCTAAAGGTTTCCTGAGTGATCAAAAATGCTCGACTTTTCTTGGACTGATAAATAATGGCGGATTTCAGAATGAAAAACTCGAGTACAGCTACAAAATTTATTCCTCATCAATACATTGGCGCGAACTCTTTCGCTGCCGGAGGTGATGACCCTCAGGTCGCTAGGCGTCAACAAATATTAATACCAAGCGATTTAGCTGAAATTTCTCAATTTCCTCTGGATACAAAGATACAACTCAAAAGATTGTTTTGCAAAATTTGAAGTTGAATTGTTGCCGAAAAGTATTAAAAATCATGCTGAAAATTTGGCTACACATGGTAACATTCTGATAATCAATAGGGTGTGATGGCGAAATAAAATTTGATGATTTTTAAGGCCGGGAGCATCGGAAACACGAATGTAACTTTGCAAAGCGGGAAGAAACAATACAATCCTGATTTTATATAAACGACCTTTATTTTAACTAAAATGGAAAAAGAAGAAATCATTTCAGCAAAAACGACAGATGTGGAAAACTGTGCCACAGCTGAGGTGTCTCCGGTATGCAGCGAGGCAGAGGAGGAGCGCGAAGACCATGCGGAACCCGGGGAAGAGGAGCCTCTGGCTGGGAACGTGGGAGCTGTCTCCGATACTGATGCCGTAGAAAAGGAAGATGCGCGGGTGGAGGCGCTCATTGCCGAGGCGGAGCAGAGGGGTTACCTCCGTGGCCGTAACGAGAATATAAGGGAGCTGATGCGTGAGCCCGGTATGCTGGAGCGGGGCGGAAGCTGCGGAACGGATGAAGGATATGCGGCAGATGTGGAGATTCTGCAGCGTGAGAGAATATCGATATGGGATCTTTAGAGGGTATTTGATAACGGATGAAAGGAGGTGTTGAAAATGAGTGAAAAACTGAAAAAAGTGCTGCAGTGGCTGAAGGCTGTTCTCGATCTGCTGCTTGGAAGCGTGAAGAGACGTGGATGAATAAGTATACAAATTGATTACCAAACCTTTAAATTGATTTAAAACGATGAAAGAAGCAATCAGAAATCTTAAGGAGAATGTGATACAGTGGCTGTCTGGCCCACAGGCGGCGATGGTGACTGTGGTAGGGCTTCTCATGTTGCTGGCGTGGGTTACGGGGTGGCTCATGGGACATGCCGGAGGCGGTGTGACGATGGTGTTCGAGAATGCGGCTTACGGATTGCAGGGCGCTTCGGCCGCCGCGGTACTTGCTGTAGGTGGTGTCGGAAGGCATGTGGTAGGGGAACCGCTCACCACGGATCTCAGCGAGAAAGTTTCGCCCGGCCTGCTGCGCAACGAAATCGATGACCGCATAGTGAAGATACGGCCGATGTCCACACCGCTTGACCAGATATCCCGTTACGGCGGAGCGCGTCTGTGCGGTTCCATGAAAGTTGAATATTACTCGGTTGACACGAAACCGGGAGTCGCCAAGCTCACCCAGGCATATGCTGCAGAAGATGACGGGCGCGGCGACGAAGAGAGTGTGGCAAAGGAGGTAAGACTGCGCACCGACTGCAACGAGATATTCCAGCCTACGACCACAATACTTGTGCCCTCTGTGAAAGGGGCCGGTGGAGGCGCACTGGTGCTTTATGTGGAGGCTTGTGACAACGGATCGGTAAAAGTGGTACCTGCCAATGCCGCCGAATCTATCCCCGCCATGCCAGTGGGAACCCTTCTTGTAAGAATGGGACGCGCGGCGGCCGAACTTGATGTAATGACACCCCAATTCGAGGCCATGCCTCAGAAAAACAACAATTTATGTCAAATATTCAAGGCTCAGGTCGAGCAAAGCACCTTCATGAAAATAAGCAACAAGGAGGTGGGCTGGAGTTTTTCGGACCAGGAGGAGGCAGCCATTATCGACATGCGTCTCGGAATGGAGAAAACGTTTCTTTTCGGGCATAAATGCCGCCTGAAAGACAGCGGAAAAGGGGAGGAGGTTTTTCTTACCGGCGGTATATGGAACCAGACAGACAACGAGTTCACATACCAGGCTTCGGCCAAGGTGGATGAGGAGTGGCTTGTGAAACTTTGCCGCAAGGCTTTCGCCCACAATGCCGGCTCCTCGAAGAAAGTGCTTCTGGCAGGCAGCGATCTGATTGAGAAACTGCACCTTTGCGGATCCAGACGTGTGCTGATCAACGATGCGGTGGTAACCAAATGGGGGCTTGATTTCACAGAGATCCATTCCAAGTTCGGCACGCTTTATGTGCTTTTGTCCGAGATATTCGACCAGTGCGGCATGCCGGGCGCGGGAATGGTGGTGGATCCGGAATATATAACCAAATACTGCCATGTGCCTTTCCGCACCGAGAAACTCAACCTGCGCCAGAGCGGTGTGCGCAATGTCGATGCCATAGTGATAACCGAGGCGAGCTGTCTGGTGCTCCGCTATCCCCGCAGCCATATGCGTATTGTCGCACAGTGACCGGCAGAACATGAAATTACGGCTTAGCAGGGCCGATATGCTGGCCCAGTGGAAGATGAGGCGTTATCTGGAGCCGTTGCGTCAGGATTGCCTGATGAGCCGGAGCGACGGCATTGATCTTGACGCCTATTGTGTGGTGGAGATGCGCAGATGGTATCTTGAC
>CADFRV010000167.1 GCA_902836725.1 Muribaculaceae bacterium | reverse complement strand
GCCGGCGCCCCGGGCACACATTGAGGCCACATAGTGCGCTATCCTACCAAAAGCCAGGATCTTTATATTTTCTCACGGCAGCTCGACGGGTCTGAAGTGCTTGTAATGACAAATCTCGGATCCAAAACCCGGAAAATAAAATATCAGGGTGAGGCACCTCTGGCCAACGACATGATCAACTATTTCACAGGTAAACATGAGAAATATCCCTCATCGCTGAAACCTGGCGAATACCGTGTGTATATACGTCCGAAATATACATCCAACAAACCGATGTAACCCCGCCACAAAGCCCATAATGCCATTTTGGCGACAATTTTGCATATTAATTATGCAATCATACAACTTTGCCGTTACATCTGTAACATCTCGGACCAATGTAAGAAATTGCTGACCCAAAGTTTATACAAAGAGGTTACCGACTTGGACTCGGTAACCTCTTTGCTTACTTTTGAGATAATAAAAAAACACCTGCCCGGGAATGAAGGCACTCCCCCAGCCAGCTCTGTTAATATACCTAACATTAATATTATCAGCCTTCATTGTTCCACGATGCCGATCAATTCAGAAAATAACAAACAAACCCTACGCGGCCGTATCATCGTAGTTGACAGCGACACGCACATAGGCGAGCTAATACATGCCCATTTCAGCCCGGAAGGATATCAGGTGAACGTGTGCTCCTCCATCTCCGAACTATACAGCATAGACCTCTCCGAATATTCCCTGATGATCATAGATCTGAATATCGACGACAATTCGGGTCTTGATATAGTGGAACAGGTGAAACAGCGTCGCGACACAGCGTCGCTCGGCGTGATAACCTGTTCAGTGAACATGTCGCCGACCACCATTATCAACGCTCTCAATGCGGGTGCAGACGACTATCTGCTCAAACCGTTCTCCCTTCGCGAACTGATGGCGAGGGTGCGTTCAGTCCTGCGCCGTCAGATGGCCTGAGAACCAATACCATATTAATAATTTCCTCATATGAGATTTTTTGTATCAGTATTCGTGGCGTTGGCGAGCCTTGTGGCAGTCGCCGGCGAGATACCACGTAAAGAGTATCCGCGTCCGCAATTCGAGCGCGACCAGTGGCAAAACCTTAACGGCCAATGGGACTATACATTTGATTTCGCCGGATCCGGACTGGAGCAAGGCTATCCTGCCGCCACGACATTCGAAGGAAAAATCACAGTGCCATTCTGCCCCGAGAGCAAACTTTCAGGTGTGGAACACAAGGATTTCATCAACAATATCTGGTATCACCGCGAAATCGAGATACCGCAGGAGTGGGAAGGGAAAAATATCCTTCTTAATTTCGGCGCGGTATACTACAATGCCGAGATATTCATCGACGGCACCCTCGCAGGGCGCCACTTCGGAGGCAGCTCGTCGTTCAGCCAGGACATCACCCCTTACGTGAAACCGGGAAGCAAACACAATCTCGTGGTGCACGCATCGAGCGATCTCCGCTCAGGCAAACAGGGCGCGGGCAAACAGAACCTCCAGTATGCCTCATATGGCTGCAACTATACCCGCACTACCGGCATCTGGCAGACAGTGTGGATGGAAGCCGTGTCTCCCGGCGGAATGGAATCGGCACAGGTGCTTACCGACATAGACCAGAACCAGATAGTCATAATGCCTAAATTCTACGGCAACGGAGGGGGCAAACTCACTGTTGCCCTCAAGGAGGGGGACAAAACAGTGGCAAAAGCCACCGTACCGGCCACCAACAGCTCTGTAGTTGTGCTTCCGGTAAAGAAGCCTAAACTCTGGTCACCGGAATCGCCCTTCCTCTATGACCTGGAATACACGGTGACAGACAGTGAAGGCAATGTGACAGACGAGGTGGACTCATACGTAGGCATGCGCAAAATCCATATCGACGGCAACCGCATCTACCTCAACAACGAGCCGTGTTACCAGCGCCTTGTGCTTGACCAGGGATTCTATCCCGACGGCATATGGACAGCTCCCTCCGACGAGGCACTCAAACATGACATAGAACTCTCTATGGCAGCCGGCTTCAACGGAGCGCGCCTGCACCAGAAGGCATTCGAGGAGCGTTTCTACTACTGGGCCGACAAACTCGGATACCTCACATGGGGGGAGGCTCCGAGCTGGGGTATGGACGCCAACGATCCTGAAGTGGCACGCAACTTCCTGAAGGAATGGTCGGAACTCGTGACACGCGACCGCAACCATCCGTCGCTTGTGATCTGGACCCCGATGAACGAGGAGTGGTGGCCCGACCGCGTGCAGTATCCCCGTTTCGCCACAGATCTCTATGACCTGACCAAGACACTCGATCCCACCCGCCCGGTGAACGATGCAAGCGGCGGCTGCCATATAAAAACCGATATCTGGACCATCCACAATTACGAGCAGGATCCCGCCCGGCTCAAACAGATACTCATCGACGCGAGTACAAATCCCGGCCCGGTGGATTATCCCGACTTCGGCATGCCCCAGAAAAACATCGGCTTCAACGGACTGCGCCACAACAACAGCTACAATTTCCCCCGTTACGACAAAAAGATGCCGTTCCTGATCGATGAGGTAGGAGGCATAAAATGGGTGAAAGGGCAGGACAAGGCCAATTCCGACACCCAGTCGTGGGGCTACGGCGAGCCGCCGAAATCCGAGGCCGAATTCCTTAACCGTCTTGAAGGCCAGATAGATGCCATAATCGATGTCAACGGGAATGTATGGGGTTACTGCTACACCCAGCTTACCGATGTGGAACAGGAGCAGAACGGTATCTATTATTACGACCGCACTCCCAAATTCGACACCAAACTCATCCACGCCATATTCAGCAAGACACCGCTGAAAGGGGAGGGAGCCAAGAAATAACGTTTAACTCCATTTCAAATGGGGAATGAGCCTGACAACGGGCATCATTCCCCATTTGTCATTTTTATTACGATATAGCCTCGGTAAGTAGTGAAAAATCACTAACTTTGCTGTTGCTAACCCACATCGTGAAAATAAACAGCACTTCAATGCAGAAAGATATTACCGGCAGCCTGAAGGAAATACCAGCCAATCTGATACGTCTTTGCCGCCGTCCACAGTTCTACGGCTTTTTCATAAGCCTTTTCGCAGCCGCCCTTCTGGCACTCGCATATTTCTATCCCGACGCCACTATGGGCAACCAGCTACGTCAGCACGACATGCAGCAGGGAGCGGCCATAGGGCAGGAGGTCAAAGCCTATGTGGAAGCCACCGGGGCAGAGGCACCACGCTGGACAAACTCACTGTTTTCCGGCATGCCTACATTCCAGATCTCCCCTACTTACCCGAGTGACAGCCTTTTCTCATGGATAACCACCGTCTACGGCCTGGGGCTCCCCTCCCCTTCCAACCTGCTGTTCATGATGATGGCAGGCTTCATAATCCTTATGGCGGCCATGAGAGTGCGGTGGTATTACGGACTGATAGGAGCTGTAGCATGGGGGTTCTCCACCTACTTCATCATCATAATCGGCGCCGGCCACATATGGAAGTTCGTAACACTGGCTTACGTTCCCCCCACGATCGCAGGGGTCATAATGGCATACCGCGGGCGGTGGTTCACAGGAAGCGCCATCGCGGCCCTGTTCGCCATGATGCAGATACAGAGCAACCACGTTCAGATGAGCTACTATTTCATGTTCGTGATTCTCGGCCTGTCGCTGGCATATCTCTGGCAATCGGCACGCAAAAAAGAACTTAAACGCTGGATAAAAGCCACATGTGCCCTGGCAGTGGCAGCCATACTGGCCGTGACAGCCAATCTCCCGAGCCTTTACAACACCTACGAATACTCCAAGGAGACCATGCGCGGGGGACATTCCGAACTTTCCGCCGCCACCGAGGAGGCGGGAGCCGAAAAGACTTCCGGTCTTGACAGGGACTATATCACCCAGTACAGCTACGGTCGTGCAGAGACCTTCACCCTGCTTATCCCCGACGTGAAAGGTGGCGCCTCCGCAAAACCTGTGGCAGGAAGCATGCGCCCCACTTCCCTGCTCGATCTCGACAACGCCGACGAAATACTCTCCGGGGCGCATCTCAACGAAGCTGAAACGGGGTACATAGGCAACTATGTCAGCCGCTATTTCGGCGAGCCGGAAGGCACAAACGGTCCGGTATATGTGGGCGCCCTCATATTCACCCTGTTCCTGCTCGGCTGCTTCATCGTGCGCGGCCCGGTGAAATGGGCGCTGCTGTGTGTCACAGTGCTTTCGGTGATGCTTGCGCTCGGACGCAACCTCCAGTGGTTCACAGACCTGTTTATCGACTATGTGCCGATGTACTCTAAATTCCGCACCGTCGAAAGCATTCTTGTCATCGCCGAGTTCGCCATCCCCCTGCTTGCAATCCTGGGTCTGCAGAAACTGCTTGTGACCCCTGCCGCAGAGGTGCGCCAGCGCTATATGAAAGCGATATACTGCTCTTTCGGGATCACCACACTGTTCTGCCTGATGGGATGGCTTTTCCCCGGCATCTACGGCTCCGCCATCACAGCCGGAGACCAGCAGATTTCACAGATGATCGGCTATCAGCTCGCGCAACAGGGATATCCTGAAAATGCCATAAGCATGTTCTCGATCGACAACCCGTCGATCGCTGCGGCAGTGACCGAGCTGCGCCACTCGATGGTAAGCTCCGACTCGCTGCGCTCGCTTATTTTCATCCTACTCGGTTTCGGAGCCATAATGCTATGTGTCAGCGGGAAAGCAAAACCGTGGATGGGAGCCGTAATGGTAGGATTGCTCGTGTGCGTGGATCTCTACAGTGTAAACAAGCGTTATCTCGACCATGAGAGTTTCTGCTCTCCCGAGGTCAGCTCCACAGAGATGTTCCCCATTACGGCCAACGACCGCACCATACTGGCGGATACGGCCATGAACTATCGCGTGATGAATATTCCGGAATTCTACCAGGCAGCCCCGTCATACCGCCACAAAGCCATCGGCGGCTACCATGCCGCGAAACTCAGCCGCTACCAGGATCTCATCGACCGCCATCTGGGCAACTTCACACGCGGAGTGCCCACAGAGGCCGACTTCCGCGTACTGAACATGCTGAACGCCAAATATATTATCGGTCCTGACGGCAATCTGGCCGTAAACCCCGATGCAATGGGCAACGCATGGTTCGTGGACAGGATCAGCTATGTGGACAGCCCCGACGCCGAAATGGAAGCCCTCTCCACCCTGTCGCCCGATACGGAAGCGGTGGCAGACAGGAAGTTCGCACCGGTTCTGGGCAAGGATTTCGCTCCCAAAAATGCGGGCGACACCATTTTCGAGACCTCATATGCCCCGGGAACCCTCACTTACAGCGCCACAAGCGCGAAGGGAGGACTGGCAATCTTCTCCGAGGTATATTTCCCGTGGGGATGGGAAGCCACCATCGATGACAAACCGGTTGAAATAGGCCGTGTCAATTACATTCTGCGTGCACTTTCAGTACCGGCCGGACATCATACCATAAAATTCACATTCAAACCGTCATCGGTAAGCCATACGGTAACCGCCGCCAAGACAGCGGTAGTAGCTATATACATCCTTCTGTTCATCGCGCTTGTCTTCAATCTGAGCCGCACAACAGGAAAACAGGATGACAACGCTACCGGAAAACCATGACCACCGACGACCGACAACAGATTATTGAACATGAGAGCGCTAAAAAGACTGTTGAATTATCCCACTATGTGGCGCACGAGCCGCGGATATGGGGTGCACTCCCCTTTCGCGTTCAATTTCATAACCAAAGTAATAGGTGAAAAGGATGCGGAATATTACGCCTATGCCGAGATAGCCGCCTTCTGCCCCCGTGCCCGCAAGGCAGGTTTCAACGAGATCTTCGCCGGGCAGGACATGTC
>CADFRV010000166.1 GCA_902836725.1 Muribaculaceae bacterium | reverse complement strand
GCATGAGCTGTGTCATGAGGCCGTTGAGCATATATTTGTAGTATTCGGCCTTGTATGCGTCGGGATTGTCGAGCAGTCCGAGTTCGAGCATGTGGGGGTCTGCCAGATAATAGAGCGCGAAGAGGTCAGCGCGTGTCTCCTCGAGTGTGGAGCCGTGGGCTTTCAGGGCATCGGGATCCACGCCGGGAAGCAGACGTCCGGAGCCGTGTCCGAGGCATTCGTGCAGGTCGGTGTGCAGGTTGTCGGTAATGAAGAGATATTTGTCAAGCAGCTCGCATGTGGGCTTGTCGATGACGAACTCTTCGTTGAAGCCGTTGCCGTGCGAAGCGTCGTCGTATGCCTGGGTGATATTCTCGATGGTCACCGACTTGGAGCCGTGGGCGGCGCGTATCCAGTTGGCGTTTGGCAGGTTGATGCCGATCGGTGTAGAGGGGTAGGCGTCGCCGGCGAGGATGGCGGCGTTGATCACTTTGGCGCTGACCCCTTTCACTTCAGGCTTGCGGAAACGGGGATCAACCGGGGAGCGGTCCTCGAACCACTGTGCGGCGTTGGAGATGGTCTCGGTGCGCTCCGATGCTTTGGTATTCTTGAAGTTGACGATAGACTCCCATGAGCCTGTCATGCCGAGCGGATCGCCATAGCTCTCGATGAACCCATTGATGAAGTCCACGATAGGGGTGGTGTCTTCGGTCCAGAGAATAGAGTAGGTGTCGAATGTGCGCAGGTCGCCTGTAGTATAGAATTTTATCAGCTCCAGAATGCTGTTGCGCTGAAGCTCGGTCTCGGCGTAGGGGAGCGCTTTGTTGAGATTCTCCACGATACGCTCGATGGCAGGGGAGTAAAGTCCCCCTACCTTGTAGGGAAGTTCTTTTACTTTGCCGTTCTCCTTGACCACTTTGGTATTGAGGCCGTAGGATACGGGTGTCTTGTCGGCGGGATCCTTTTTGGCGTTGAAGTAGTCCTCCACCTCTTTCTGTGTCACCCCTTCATACATGTTGTTGGCCGATGTGAGGATAAGGTCGGCTCCTTCGGCCTGATTCACTCGCTTGGGCATGAATGAGGGATCGAACATGAGGCGCATTACCATGCGTGTCTCGTCGGGAGATATGGCCGATGCGAGTGCCGGCTGTTTCTTCATCAGGTCGGCCAGCTGTCCCTCGAACCATTTCTGTGTGAAACCGGGAGTGAACTTGTCGGTGCTGTAGTGGTGGTATGCGCCGTTGCCGAATTCTATCTGTTTGAGGTAGATCTCGAAAGCCTTGAAATCCTTGTCGTTGCGGTCGCCGCTATAGTTGCGGTATACCCCTTCGGCGATCTGGCGCAGGGCAAGATTGTATTTGCCGTTCTGGTCCCAGAGTATGTCGCGTCCGGCGAGTGCCGCCTCTGTAAGATAATATATGAAAAGCTTGCGGTCAAGTGACAGCTCGTTGAAGCCGGGCACTGTGTAGCGCAGCACCTCTATGTCGGCGAAACGGTCTACTATCGTGCCGGAGGGGTTGTTGGGATCAAGATGATTTGCCATTGTCGATGATGTTATGGCGGCGGCGCACAGGGCGGCCGCAATTATTCGTTTTGCCATCTGCGTGATATCTTTGGTGGTTGGTTTTTCTGTTGGGCACCGCGGGTTATTCCACATACAGTACCAGACCCTTCAGGTATTCACCCTCGGGGTGATAGATGTTGACCGGGTGGTCGGCCGGCTGAGTGAGCTGATGCAGGATGCGTATGCGCCGGCGGCTCTGGGCTGCGGCCGAGAATACGGCCAGGCGGAACTGTTCGCGGCTCACCGCCTGGGAACAGGAGAATGTGAAGACGATGCCGCCGGGGGCGATCTTCTCGAATGCCTTCAAGTTCAGTTTCTGATAACCGCGCAGGGCGTTGCGCAGTGCGCTCCGGTGTTTGGCGAAGGCGGGTGGGTCGAGGATGATGAGATCGTATGCCCCTTTTTCCATGTTGTCGAGGAACTTGAACGCGTCTTCGGCATAGGAGCGGTGGCGGTCTGTGTCGGGGAAATTCAGTTTCACATTGGCGTCGGTAAGCGTGATCGCTTTCTCCGAACTGTCTACCGAGTGCACCAGTGTGGCGTCACCTTTGAGGGCATATACCGAGAATCCTCCGGTGTAGCAGAACATGTTGAGCACGCGGCGTCCGTGGCTGTAGTGGCGGAGCAGGTCGCGGTTGTCACGCTGGTCGAGGAAGAAGCCTGTCTTCTGGCCGCGGAGCCAGTCGATGTTGAAGCGGAGGGAGTTCTCTGTGGCAACCGATGTCTCGAAGTCGCCGATGAGGTATGTGTTCTGAGGGTCGAGATGAGCCTTGTAGGGGAGTGTGGTTTCCGATTTGTAATATACGTTGCGCACCCCGAGGCCGGGCAGTTCCACTATGGCGCGTGCCACGTCGTGGCGGGCGAAATGCATGCCCGGGGAGTGTGCCTGCACCACGGCTGTGGGGCCGTAGATGTCCACTACAAGTCCGGGAAGGAAATCCCCCTCGCCATGCACCAGGCGGTATGCGTCGTTGTCCTCTCGTGCCAGTCCGAGGGCCTTGCGGAGGGCAAATGCGTCCTGCAGGCGTTTTCTGTAGAGATCCGGTGTGATGTCGTCGGCGCCGAATTCAAGTATGCGCACGGCGATGCTTCCTATCTGGAAGTGTCCGGCTCCGATGAGGCGTCCGTCGTGGGTATGCACGGTCACGGTCTCCCCCTCTTCCAGATCGGCGGGGAGAGGCTCGGCGAGCGCGCCTGAAAACACCCAGGGATGGAAGCGGTCGAGCGACTCCTCCTTCCCTTTCTTTAATCGTATGTCTTTAAGTGGCATTTCGCGGAATAATTGAACAGTTGCGTTAAAATATAATGGCGCGGCGCGCCTCCGGTGGCTATTTTATCAGGAACCGGTATATGTCGTTTGAGTTGGCATATACAAGCAGCGCCAGCAGCAGGAACATGCCTGCGGTCTGGGCATACTCGAGGAATTTTTCCGACGGTTTGCGGCGTGTCACCACTTCCCAGAGCAGGAACATGACATGGCCGCCGTCAAGCGCCGGGATCGGGATTATGTTCATGAAACCGAGGATGATGCTCAGGAAGGCGGTCATTTCCCAGAATGTGCGCCAGTTCCATTTCGGCGGGAACAGGGAGCCGATGGCTCCGAAGCCGCCGATCTGTTCGGCGCCCTCTTTGCTGAAAAGATGCTTGAGCGAGCCTACATAGGTGGTGAGCATGTTGGTGCCGGTTCCGATCCCTTTGGGCACAGCCTCGAGCAGGTTGTAGCTTGTGGTGTACCATTCGAAAATCTCGTCGGGTGATTTCAGACCGAATCCCAGTTTGCCCCCTTCGGTCGGGGTGGCTGTCAGTGTTACTTCACGGTCGCCGCGCTGCACGGTCACGGTGGTCTCCTTGCCGGCATATGCCATCAGGGCGGGTGATAGCTCGGTATACGACGGGGTGAGGCTGTCGCCGACGGCTATGATGCGGTCTCCTTCCTGCATGCCGGCTTTGGCGGCAGGCTCGCCGGGCATGATCTGTTTCACGAACACCGGAATGCGGAACGCCATGAACTGCTCGTCCTGCGGCAGTTTCATCACGGCGTCTTTGGGGAGGGCGATTGCCACTGTGTCGCGGTGGTTGCGGAGCACTGTCACCTCGCGTGCCTCGAGCATGTCGAACAGGGCCGAGCGGTTGCGGGCGTCGATCAGCTTGCCGTCTGCTTCAAGGAGTATGTCGCCGTTGCGGAAACCGAGGGCCTGTGCCGCGGGAGTGAAATCCATTCCTTCATATGCGTTCTGGAAGGGGATTGTCTTTTCTCCCCAGTACCATGCAATGCCGGTGTAGATCACGAAGGCAAGTATGAAATTGTTGAGCACGCCTCCGGTCATTACCAGCAGGCGCTGCCATGCCGGTTTGCTGCGGAACTCCCATGGCTTCGGCTCCTGCGCCATCTGTTCTTTGTCCATCGACTCGTCGATCATGCCGGCGATCTTCACATAGCCGCCAAGCGGGAGCCAGCCTATGCCGTAGGTGGTCTCGCTGTTTTTGGGTTTCCATTTGAACAGTGAAAACCACGGATTGAAGAAGAGGTAGAATTTCTCTACCCTGATCTTGAAAATACGTGCCCACATGAAGTGTCCGAGCTCATGGATGATTACCAGGAGGGACAATGCTACGACGAGCTGTGCGGCTTTTATCAGGAATGATTCCATCAGGTTCTGTGTCGGGGATGTTGTTTATGCTGCGGGGGATGCGGTGCTTCCGCGCAGCGGCGTTATGAATTGGTGATCCCGGTATGAACAGGCCGGGAATATGTTTTTTTCAGACGGAGCCTACAAGGCCGGTGGCATACCGGCGTGCGGCGGCGTTGGTGGCGATGTAATCCTCCAGAGTGGGTTTCTCCACAAACGGGATCGCTTCAAGCGTCTCCATTATGAGGGGGTAGATGCGTGTGAAGCTGATTTTTTCGCGCAGGAAAGCCGCCACGGCTATCTCGTTGGCGGCGTTGATCACGCATGCCGTGTTTCCACCTTTGCGCAGGGCGTAGTGCCCGAGTTTTATGGCCGGGAAGCGTATGGCGTCAGGTTCCTCGAAAGTGAGGTGCGCCATGCGCTCCAGTGTAAGCGGATTGTCTGACGTGCGGAGGCGCGATGCTTCCCCGAGAGCGTAACGGATGGGGAGGCGCATGTCGGGCACGCCGAGCTGCGCTTTCACCGAACCGTCCACGAATTCCACCATTGAATGCACGATGGACTGGGGGTGCACAATGGCGCTGATGCGCTCGGGGCCGATGCCGAAAAGCCATCGTGCCTCGATGATCTCGAATGATTTGTTGAGCATCGTGGCGGAGTCGATGGTTATTTTCGCGCCCATGGCCCAGTTGGGGTGGCGCAGGGCATCCTTTACGGTTACCTTGGATAGCTCGTCGGTGTCGAGGCACCGGAAGGGGCCGCCCGAGGCGGTGATAAGGAGGCGCCGCACGCTCTCCGGAGCTTCTCCGGCGAGGCACTGGGCTATGGCCGAGTGTTCCGAGTCCACGGGATACATTTTCGAGCGGGAATGGCTCAACGCGTCTGTGACGAGTTCGCCGGCTACAACCAGGGTCTCCTTGTTGGCCAGGGCTATCTCTTTGCCGGCTTTTATGGCACGCAGTGTGGGGGCGAGGCCGCTGTAGCCTACAGTGGCTGTCACTACGGTGTCGAAACAGTCGGCCTCCATGGCGTCGTTGATGGCGTCCTGGCCTGCGGCTGTCTGTATGCCGAGCGGTTCCAGGGCGTCTTTCAGTTTCCAGTACAGATTCTCGTTGGCTATAATGGCCATCCTGGGGCGCCATTTCTTAGCCTGGAGTATGAGTGTGTCAACTTTGTTTCCGGCCACAAGAAGTGTCGGCTCGAATCTGTCGGGGTATTCCTCTATTACCTCCAGTGTCTGGGTGCCGATAGATCCGGTGCTCCCGAGCACTGCTATACGTTTGCGTCTGTTTTCAGTTGCTGTCTGCATATCTTTCATTCGGCGGGACCCTGTGTGACGATGGCGCCGGTGGCAGGATCGAAAATGACAAATATCGGGGCTTTGCGGTCTGTGAATGCGTTGGGTGCGAGACCGGAGACCACGCCGAACTGGGCGAATTCCTCGTCGCGCTCGGCAAACACCTCGCCGGCGCATGTCACTGTGACCAGTGCGGTGCCCGGGATGCAGTAGGCGACGCCGTTCTTCGGCGCGGCGAGCTGTACCCCTTTCTCGTTGACTGGCATTTCCCCGCGGTGTGTCACCTGCAGGTCGAGATAGACGGGATCTCCCGAGAGGTCGGATGCGTCTATTATGCCGTCGATGGGTGATATGCGTGCGATAACCATGCGGTTTATGTCCTCTTCGGGTGTGACGGAGAAGGTGGCTACGTCGGTAGACACTGATGTGGTGCCTACGAACATGGCCATGA
>CADFRV010000165.1 GCA_902836725.1 Muribaculaceae bacterium | reverse complement strand
GCATCTCTTAGTAAGAGAACCTTAACTGGGTGCAAAGGTACAAAATATTTAGCAATCGAACACAATTCCAGATTATAAAAAGATGCTATACAGCAGATCCTGAAATGTTGATTTCTCCTATTTCTATTTAAAAAGTATTTATGAGACAATTGCTATCCCCTAATAATCAGCATTATGGCGAAATCTGTATCTCTTACTAAGAGATACTCCAAAACAAAGCCCGGGAAAAGGGTATTCAAATTTTCGGAAGTGAGATTTTAGTACAGCTCTTAATTGTTGATAATCAAGGATGTACCTAAGATCTCGCCAAGTAAGAGAATTGTCTCGACTATAAAAAACACCCCTTCACACATCGACCATCTATGAGTGACAGTGAACACTTCTGGTATGTGCTCAACTACATCGCTCCAGTAGTCTCCCGCAACAACAGCCTCAATAAATATGTCGACAGATTCAATGCGTCTTTCGGCACATCAGTTGAAGTCTTCGCACCTACATTTATAGAAATGGTGCGGGAGGGTGATAAACTTAAAGTAGTCGAAAAACCGCTGCTCTATCATTATGTCTTCATCAAGACTGATATTGAGCATGTCAAACGATTCTGCAATCTGTTTGAAGGGTTCTCGTTTGTGCTTGACCGTGCAAGCGAAAAACGCTATCTCACAATATCCGACACCGATATAAATTCATTCAGGATCATCGCACAATTCTACGGCAACCGCCTCCCTTATTATAAGACAGAATGCATAGAGCTGGAAGAGGGAGATGAAGTAGAGGTGATCGACGGCGATTTTTCAGGTCTTAAAGGCACGTTCATTTCCCGCAAAGGGAGTTCCAAGGGCAATATAATAGTATCCGTATCACAGACTCTCGCCTCTATCGCGTATGATATAAAGCCAGAACATGTGAGGATATTACGGTTCGCAAAAAACTCGAAAAGGGCTTATGACCAGATCGACGCCATTGTCCCTAAACTGTTGCATGCGCTCCGTAAATATTCCGGCAATGAAAGGCTGTCGGCAGCTGAGATCTCCCCTCTCGCGGTATTTTGCCGACGTTTTGAAGTAGTCAGACTTGACAACAGCAAAATGCAGGCTAAACTGATGGCAATGCTGATGGCTGCCAACAAGATATTAGGCAACAATGCCGGATACGAAGAAGCCAGGGCACAATATGAGAAATATGCCGGAGGAGTGACCAACCGATGGACTCTAGCACTGATCTATCTGCTTCAGGCATTGACCGGGGAATCAGATTCGTTCAAAAAAGGGTATGACCTCATGAAAGCGGAAGGCGAAAAGGCCTCCAAATTTCAGCAGGCCCTAAAAGCGGAATATGAATATCACCTGAATAACGGATTTTCAGGCATCAACGACAGATGACAACTCCCCGATTTATCTCTTTTGACCAGACCGATCATGCAAGCGGCGAAGAGCTGCTGGGCTACGGCCGTCTGATATTCTCTTCATTCCAGGCCAACGGAGGGTTCGTATCCTGCCACAGCAACGGGAGAGAAACAGCACATATAAGGAAAGGTGCACGGGATTGGACCGACTGGATGACAGACAATATGCGGAACGTCGGGATAGGCTACCTTCCGGAGGCCATGTCGATGTTTGATCTCATACACAGAATTGCCTACAACGCGGAAGCGCCCAAAAGTTTCACCGCGCGCTGGACAGACCGGTACATACAGTCATGGCTCCGCGACGACGCCCAGGTATCGCAACTTGACGTAATGTATATCGTTGGTAAACAGATGTGGCGAAGTGGAGAGAACCTGCATTATCAGGTAAAAAACAAGTTTTTCAAAACGCTCGGACAATGGATTTCAGAAACCGGAAACAAAACCGCTCCGGCGTATGAGAGACTTCGGCATGCATCGGTGCTGCTGCGGGCGGATCTGAAACAATTCACAAGCGAGCAGGAAACGTACAAAGCCGCGCTTGCAAAAAGCAGTCTTGAAGAATTGCCCGCAACTTTTGACGGAACAGACTGCACCACCCTGAAAGCTTACCGCGAACTGGCGTATGAACTGTTTCCGGGATACATGGAGGCTGACCGGTTCCGAAGCTGCGACAGCAATCTGCTGCATGCACTTTCAATATCACCCGGTCTCAACAGATGGGAACGCATGGCTTATGAGATAGAAGCTGAAACAGCCCGCTGCCTCTGACACAAATACGTGCCGCATGTAATGACAAAAACCACACATTATAATAGATCCATATAGTAATATTATTATGCGCAAGAAATCAATAGGAGCGAGCCTTATGACAATCGCCCTGCTTCTCGCATCCTGCTCTACTCCCAAAGACATCACCTATTTTCAGGACGCCGATGCAGGCGACATAGTGCGCGCGTTGCAGCCTCTTGATGTAAAAGTTAAGCCTGAAGACAAGTTGTCGATCATGGTGAACACGCCTGATCCGGCCTTATCGTCGCTTTTCAACCTGATCCAGGTGCAGAACAGGCTCTCGCAGACGACCTCAGGTACCAAAGGATCAAACGCCAACAGCTCCAACGGACAGACGTCGCTCTACACAGTCAACCAGGAAGGAGATATCAATTTCCCGGTTCTCGGCAAACTGCATGTAGCAGGCATGACACGCTTCGAGCTTGGCGAATACATAGAACACGAGCTTGTGAGCCGCGATCTGGTAAAAGATCCCATAGTAACAGTGGAATTCGCCAATACGGGCATTACTGTGATAGGTGAAGTGAACTCGGCAGGACGCCTGGAATTCAACAAAGACCACCTTACTATAATTGATGCTATTGCCATGGCGGGCGACCTGAATATAAACGGACGCCGCGAGGACATTCTCGTGCTTCGCAAGGAGGCCGAAGGGGTGCAGAAAGCATATCGCGTGAACCTGCTCGACATTGACGCGCTGG
Source organism: Muribaculaceae bacterium (assembly GCA_902836725.1). Taxonomy (GTDB): domain Bacteria; phylum Bacteroidota; class Bacteroidia; order Bacteroidales; family Muribaculaceae; genus UBA7173. The sequence continues at coordinate 3,027 of CADFRV010000165.1, read as the reverse complement.
CTGCATCGCCCGTATATTACCTGCAACAGGACGATGTGATTTACGTAGAACCTAACAACAAGGTGAAACGCTCCACCACACCAAACGGAGAGACGCCTTTCACCCCGACTTTCTGGATGTCGGTGGCATCTTTCGCTCTTACTATAGGCACACTCGTGTTCAGCATTACGAAATAACAGATAGGATTACCAGTCAAAGATCAACTGCAACAACTGTAAAGGGACTTCCCGGATAAGCACCACATATACTGCGAGGTGTAGCCGCAGTTCCCGACACATGAAATATCATATTTACCGTCTATGGCAGAAATATTAGACCTCAACCAGCCGGCCGCACCCACAAGCCGGAAGGCCCCGACGAACAACTCGTTGCCCATAACCGATATTCTGTTTCTCACTCTGAAGAAATGGCCCTGGATCCTGCTTTCGCTGATTGTATGCACGGGAGCGGCACTGGCATACATACTTCGCACGCCAACGGTCTATACCCGTTCGGCTGCCATAATGATCAAGGATGATACCAAGAACAAGGCGACGAGCATGGAGGATTTCACGGATTTCGGTCTGATATCCTCGAGCAATGTGGCCAACGAGATAACAAATCTCAAGTCGGCCGACCTGATGGAAGAGGTGGTAAAGCGGCTTGACCTTGATGTAAATTATTATCGGAAAGGGCGTTTCCATAACGACGTGGCATATGGCACGGATCTGCCCGTATCGCTTGAGATTGTGAACTTCCCCACCGATGCATCAGCCAGTCTTGCCCTGGCTGTGTCTCCCAAAGGGAAAGTGACGATAAGCGACCTCGTTGTGGGAGGACAGGAATATGAAGGCACATTTGCCGGTGCCATCGGCGACTCGATCCCCACCCAGGCGGGAATAATGATAATAAGTCCGACAACGGCATACATCCCCGGACATGAAGTTAATCTGGAAGTGAACAAGATACCAGTCGGCACTGCTACCGCCATCTATTCTTCCGCCCTCAAGGTAGGCGAGAGCGCCGACAACAGCAGTGTGATCCGCCTTACTCTGTCTGACCAATCCGTACAACGCGCCGACGAGGTGCTGTCAACATTGATCGATGTGTATAAGGACTCCTGGATCCGCGACAAAAACCAGATAGCCGTGTCTACCTCACAGTTCATTACAGAGCGTCTCGGGGTGATCGAAAGCGAACTCGGAAATGTGGATGACGACATATCCTCCTACAAATCGCAGCACCTTATACCCAACGTTGATGCGGCTTCATCAATGTATATGTCGCAGAACCAGCAGATCGCATCCGAAATAATGTCGGCCAACAACCAGATACAGATGGCCCGCTTCGTAAGGAGCTATCTGACAAACGAAACGTCGAAGAACCAGCTTCTCCCGGCAAACTCGGGCCTCGTAGGCGACATTGCCTCACAGGTGGGCGAATACAATGACAAACTGCTTGAAAGGAACTCACTGGTATCCAAATCGTCTGAAAACAACCCGCTTGTACAGAACCTTGACCGTGAACTTGTGGCCATGCGTAACGCCATCATAGCTACGGTAGACACACAGATCGCCGCTCTCAACACACAGTTGCGCTCTTTGCAGGCCACACAATCGGCTACAACCTCAAAGATTGCCTCGAATCCGGCGCAGGCGAAGTACCTTCTTTCTGTAGAACGTCAGCAGAAAGTGAAAGAATCGCTGTATCTGTTTCTGCTCCAGAAACGTGAGGAAAACGAGCTCTCGCAGGCATTCACGGCATATAACACACGCATCGTAAGCAAACCGGGACCTGCCGGCGTGCCCCCTACCCCTGCAAAGACCCAGATACTGCTTATTGCAGGGCTGATAGGACTGGTTCTTCCTTTCGGGGTAACTTTCCTCAAGGAGAGCACAAACACCCGTGTGCGCGGACGTAAGGATATAGAGCATCTGGCACTCCCCTATCTCGGCGAAATACCTCTGAGCCCGCACATATTCCGCCAGAACGCCAGAAAAGGCCACAAGGAGATCAATTCTCTGGTAGTGAAAGAGGGGAAACGGGATGTGGTGAACGAGGCTTTCAGAGTGGTGCGCACCAATGTGGAATTCATGCACAGCAGCAAGGATGGAGCGAATGTGATAGCCGTCACATCGTTCAATCCAGGATCAGGCAAATCGTTCGTGGCCATGAACCTGGCCATGACACTGGCACTGAAAGGACGCCGTGTGCTGGTAATTGACGGCGACATGCGCCATGGATCCACATCGGCATATGTTGGATCTCCTGACAAGGGTATCTCCAACTATCTCAATTCAGAGAACACAAGCGCCGCATCTCTTGTCATAAAGGATCCGGAAAGCGCTAAACTGGATATTCTGCCTGTAGGACCTGTGCCCCCAAATCCCACCGAACTGCTCGAGTCACCGAGACTTGAGGCTCTGATCGCCGAATTACGTCCGCACTACGACTATATATTCATCGACTGCCCGCCGATCGAGATTGTAGCCGACGCACAAATCATTGACCAACACGTGGACCGCACGATCTTCGTGGTACGCACCGGCCTGCTCGAACGCTCCATGCTGCCCGAACTCGACCGCATCTACGAGGAACGCAAATACCGCAACATGGCTCTGGTGCTCAACGGCACTCCCCTCTCGAAGTCGCGCAACGGCTATGGCTACGGCTACCGCTACGGTGGCGGCTACGGCTATCATTACGGCTCCCACTACGGCTACCACTACGGCGACAAGTAAAAGGTTCCTGTCTTTCCAAAACACTAAGGCATAGTAATGGGCGAGGTAAAGAAGCAGACGATTTCAAAATAAGCATAGAATATTTATGGCTGAGTCGGCCTCCGATAAAAACAAACGTATTGCCAAAAACACATTACTGTTATACATCCGTACATTCTGTACGATGTTAATCAGCTTATTTACGAGTCGTCTCATTCTTGAGACGTTAGGCGTAGATAATTTTGGCATATATAATGTTGTAGGAGGATTCGTTGGAATGTTTTCGATCATTTCAGGCTCTATTTCCGGCTCTATAAGCCGCTATCTT
>CADFRV010000164.1 GCA_902836725.1 Muribaculaceae bacterium | reverse complement strand
CGCCGGCAGAATCTTCTTGTGCTCTGTGTCAGTTATCTGTTTTACGGGGCATGGGACTGGAGGTTTCTCTCACTGATAATACTGACAACACTTTCTACCTATTATACCGCAAGGCTTACCGAAAAACGGCGGACGGCAATATGGCCGGTATGCAATATCGTGCTGAATCTGTCGGTGCTCGCACTGTTCAAATATTTCGGTTTTTTCAGCGAGAATATCCGGTGGCTGATGCGGATGTTGGGGTGGGAAATGGACTGGTTTACCCTTGACGTGCTCCTCCCGGTGGGCATATCTTTCTATACTTTCCAGGCCATAGGATATACGGTGGATGTGTGGCGCGGCGATATAAAGCCGGCACGCAGCCTGATACTTTTTGCTACTTTCATCGCATATTCCCCGCAACTTGTGGCGGGTCCTATCGAGCGTGCCTCAGCTCTGCTTCCTCAGCTCGACCGGGTAAACCGTTGGCGGTGGCGCGATGGTGTGGCCGGGCTCAGGCTTATCCTGTGGGGACTTTTCAAGAAGGTGGCGGTGGCAGATCCGTGCGGGTTTGTTGTGGACGGGTATTACGGACAGTGTCTCTCAGGGGAGGCAGATCCCCTGAGATGCTACCTTGCGGCGATGCTTTTCGCCCTGCAGCTTTATTGTGATTTCTCCGGCTACTGCGATATCGCCGCAGGATCGGCGCGTATGCTCGGGGTGGATCTCACGCAGAATTTCAACCGTCCCTATATCGCCAGAAATTTCGTGGAGTTCTGGAGACGGTGGCATATCTCGCTCACAAGATGGTTTACCGATTATCTGTATATTCCCCTCGGAGGTTCCCGGAAAGGGCGTACGCGCCATTTTCTGAATGTCATGGCGGTGTTTCTTGTCTCCGGGCTATGGCATGGGGCAGGGTGGGGATTTGTGTTGTGGGGAGCGGCATGCGGTCTCTTCTACTGGTTGCAGAAACGTCTTGGCTATGCCAGCTTCCGGGGAGGTCCGGAACCTGGCATATGGGATTTCCCGCGTATATTCGCCACGTTCTCCCTTTTCGCGGTTCTTCTGGTTCCTTTCAGGCTTGACGGTGACATTTCAGCTGCAATAGAATTGTGCTGGCGCTACATAGTGCCGTTGTCGATGATGGCCGTGATCGGTGTGAATATGGTTTTCCGGTGCGTGCGGTTCCTTATGGGGAGGCGGCCGCATTGCGGGCGCCGTCAGGTAAATATTCCGCACATGTTTCTGCCGATAGTTTCGGGTGCGGTGTTTCTGGCGGTCGCATATGTTTTTCCCGCTATGGCATGGTATCACCTTTATCTGCTTCTCGCACTGGTGATGTACTGTTTTGAGTGGGAGACACGGACACTGCGGTGGGAAAGTTGTCCTTTCCCGTTGCCCGCGTCGCGTGTTGTGCGCATGGCGCTGTATATGTCGCTTTACCTGTTGATTCTTACCTACGGATTGCTCCGTTTACCTCCTGTTAGTGATGGCACCACGTTTCTTTATTTCCAGTTCTGAGCGCGGTAAACGCTCCTTGTGGCGCTTCCTGATGTATGCCGGGGCGATGGCTGCATTGCCGTTGCTCGTTATGGTGTGTACCTATCTGGCGTTGGATCCTTTCAAAGTGCTGCGCTGGCACGACAATCCGTTTGATGACCGCCTCGGACTTAACAAAGGGATGCTTTCGGTGCAGGCATACGCGCGCGGTGTGGCGCGTCAGAAATATGATTCATTCATCATGGGATCGTCTGTATCGTGTGCGTATCCTGTGAGGGAGTGGATGCGGTATTTGCCGGAAGGATCCCGGCCTATACACATTGACAGCTCAGGCCAGACGGTAGGGACACTGCGGAAGTTCCTGGAATATCTTGAGGCAGAAAGAGCGGAGTTGCGCAATGTGCTCATTGTTTTCGCGCCTGAGGTTTTCGGGATGGAGTATGATCCTGAAAACCTCTCCACACTTGTGCCTCCTGCTGTGGAGATGGGAGGGGTGCCTTATTTCCTCTCATTCCATTACAGATATTTCAGCGGGTTCGCCAATTTCCGCTATCTCTCTCCCTTGCTTGTATATGAATTCACAGGGCGCAGGGAGGAGCGCACCGATGTGCCGGTTTTCAGTCCTCAGCCTATCGTGTATGATGCAAGGGTAAACGAGGAGCTGATGCCTGAATGGGACCGTAGGCTTGACGACGGGGCTGCATCGTTTCATGGGGACAACATTCAGCACCGCTTTCTCCCTCCCGACGCCCCTTACAAGATGCTCCCGCCGCAGATCGGCACTGGGGAGAAACGCGATCTTGAAACCATTGCCGCCATACTCGCGCGCAACGGCGCTGATTACCGGGTAATCCTTGCACCGACACCGAAACTTTATCTGCTTCCCGATCTGGATGAGCGGGTGCTCGGAAACGTTTTCGGCGAGCGGTTCGTGAATCTCTCGCGTGACTTCCGTGCGGAGCAATCCGATCTGTCGAACTTCTATGACACTATCCATTACCGCCCGCGCCTTGCCTGCCGGTACATGGAGCAAGCCTACAGGAAGTGAAACAAGTGATGTGCAGGCGGTCACAGCCTGCCTCTACGCCCGAATGGATTGTTACATCCGGTTTACCGCGATGGTGTGGGGTTGTCGTTTGGCACGCCACTTCCGGCGGCTCGCGGGGACAACATTATATGTCAGTCAAAAATAGATGACGGGGCGTATACATCAGGTGGTCACTTCACGATGGTTTTCTTGCCATTGACCACATATATGCCTGACGGCAATCCGGTTGTATGATTGTCGCGGCGCAACAATCTGCCTTCCATGTCGTACACACCCGGGGTGTTCCATGTTGAATTAACAGCATGGATTTCCCCGATCCCGGAACCTGACGAAGATCCTATGCGGAACACACGGAATTCATCAAGTTTGAACCATCCGGCGTTATCCTTTGACTTGGTACCGTCATTTTTAAGACAACTTGAGCGTATACCGATCTTAAGGTCGTCTCCCTCGTTGACTTTCACTCTCACACGCATATTCCTGAGGACGAAATTGCCGTTCTGGCCTCCGGGGTAGTCGGCATAGGTAGCATCTTCGCCAGGCACAAGCAGGTTGCCATAGTCTGCCTCATAGCCGAAATATTGCACACAATCGTTTGCAAACATGCGGCAGTTGTTCTTCTTGGCTACCTCTACCCACAGTTTACACCGCACCTCATATTCTCCCGGAACCAGTTTACCGGCGGGAATGGTCTGCGACAGTTCAAAAAACTCGGGCATCGGACTGGAATTTATCCAGCACAGATTGTCTCCGTGAAGATTGGCCCCGTCATTGTTTATGCCGTAAGACATCGCCCCGGATGCGTTTGGTTTGAGCTCTCCCGTAGATTCCCATCCATAAGGTATGCCCCTGTCCACATTTCCGGCCGGATTCACCTCTCCCGCACGGTTGATCTCGAAGTCGGGATTGATCAGTACATCGTCTGTCACCTCCAGATCGGGCCAAGTGGTGACCTCAGGTATGATGTCAAGATCCACAAGCTTTCTTATCACATTCACCGCCATATACTCGGCGCTTGTAGCATCGAAGTGCAGCATGTCTTTCTGGAGCGTCTGCCCCGACATATCTATCAGGTATACATTCCTGTCCTCCGAAGCTATGCGTCTTTGGGCAGCCTCCACATCGGCATTGTACTGCCGGCTGCGGTGAGGCACGGTTCCCATTATGAACGGGATGTTTCGGTATGCCTCGTTTCCGGTAGCTTCAGCAATGAAACCGCGCATGTGATTTATCAGGGTCGAGAGGTTACTGTAATAGTTCAGGGGACCATCGTAAGTTGAATCGCTCTCACCCTGGTGCCATAATATGGCTTTCACCTCATATCCGCCTTCGATCGCGCCCAGCGTATTCTCGACACAAGCCTTGAACGAGCGTTCAAACGATTTCATCAGCGACTTTCCGCCCTCGCTTGAAGCGGTCTGTGCGTCGTACCACACAGGATCGCAGCTCCAGAAAAAGCCGTTGTTGGAATTGGCGCATGAGGGATCGATCGCCGTGCCGCCCAATGTCTCCTTGACTACATAGAATTTACCACCGGTAGCCTGCCCGATATAATGGTACACGAATGCATCATAACCGAAGCGTTTTGAATCGCCGTTCACAAGTGTGTAGGGGGTGTAAGTCTCAAAAGCTCCGTCGCGGAAAGTAGTGCCGTCGGCGTAACTGTACATACAGTTGCTGAAATCGGCATAATAAGGCACATCGGTATCAGGCACACGCCCGTCGCTGTTCGACTGGCCGGCCACAATAAATACCGGCACGCGTTCAGCTGATTGTAAACAAGGCACGGTCACGGCAGCCGACAAAAGCACGGTGGCTGCCTTTACTTGAAATTCAGTTCTCAGACTCATGGTATGTCAATGATAATAATAATGTATGTTGAAACTTGGCCGGAGCGCGCAGCAGCACATCACGGCACAGAAAAAGAATGGTCTGTTATCAAACAATAGTGTCATTGCGCGGCGATAACAGGCACAATGACACTATTGGATATGGTATGAAATGTTCATCAGGCAATCCGACAGAGGGGATCAGGGACGCACCTCGTAAGCGGGAATGTCGGCGAGGCGCACATTGAACCTCAGAACCGAGAAGGGGGGGATAGAGGGGGTGGAGGAGATGCCGTAGGCAGAGGCGTAGGGTACCACAAGCTGCACCGTGTCGCCCACATGCATGTTCATCATCGCTATCTTCCATCCTGAGATCATGGTGCTGAGCTGCGCGGTAAACTCACCGTTCTCCTGGTTTTCAGAGGTGTCCACACGGGTATCGTCGCACAGATACAGATTGTATTTTGTCGTCACCCATGAGGTAAGCATCGGGCTGAGGTTACCCTCAGTCTCGTCGCGGTCGTTGAACCAGTGTATGAGCACATATTCGTTTGGCGCCCACACCGGCGAAAGGCGGGAATAGAACGGCTTCCCGTCTTTGTCGAGAAGAGATTCCTGCTCGCTGAGCCAGGTGTCGTTTTCCCCGCGCCACTCGCTGTAGTCTTCATACACGTCGTATGCGTCGGTCTCGCTGCACGCTGTCACACCCGCGGCGGCGAGCATCAGCGCGGCCATATAAAGTAGTTTCTTCACTGTAGACTAATTGAAATCAAAATTCAACCTTCGGGGCACTCTGCGCCGACTGGTCGGCCTCGAACATCTGTTTCGCATCGAAATTGAAAATCGAAGCGAAAAGGCGTCCGGGGAAACGGAGCACTTTCTTATTGTAGGTCTCCACAGCCTCGTTGTAGCGTGTTCGCTCGGTGGAGATGCGGTTCTCGGTACCTTCGAGCTGTGCCTGGAGGTCGAGGAAGTTCTGGTTGGCTTTCAGGTCGGGATATGCCTCGCGCACAGCGTTCACATATATGCCCAGGGCGCTCTGCAGCTTCTCCTGCGCCTGCTGGAACTGCTGCAGGTTTTCGGGGGCGGTACCTTTGGTCTCGGCGCTTGCGGTCTGTGCGGCATTGTAAGCCTCGGTCAGCCCGGCGCGTGCGCGTGTCACACTCTCCAGGGTGTTGGCCTCATGCTCGGAATATCCCTTGACGGTTGACACCAGATTGGGGATAAGGTCGGCGCGGCGCTGATACTGGTTCTGCACGTTGCCCCACTGCTTCTCCACAGCCTGGTCGGCATCCACCATGCCGTTGTATGAAGAGCAACCGCCGGCGAAGAGAAACACCAGGAGGGCAGCTATCACTATGCCTGTTATCGTACCTTTTTTCATTGTTCTTTCTGTTTGTTAAAATGTTTGGGTGCGAGACTACCGCGCCCCCGGCGTCATGCGAGCTTGCGCAGGAGGCTGTTGAGGCTCACTCGGTCATGTATGAGGGTATGCAGATCCTCGATCTTCACACGCTTCTGCTCCATGGAGTCGCGCTCGCGCAGTGTCACGGTGTTGTCCTCGAGTGTCTGGTGGGCCACTG
>CADFRV010000163.1 GCA_902836725.1 Muribaculaceae bacterium | reverse complement strand
TCTGTTTGCCATATTGAAATCGGGGTGATGTGGGACTATTGTCGGGTGGTGGGTAGGAGTGAAATAAGTTGCACGGCCATTTCGTCAGTGTCTTTGGTGCCGTCGAGCCATATCACGCTGTTGTCGCGTTTGAGCCATGTAAGCTGTTTTTTTGCATACACACGGGTGTTTTTCGCCATACGCGCGGTTGCGGTCTCGAGATCCCATACACCGTCCAGATAGGCGAACATCTCCTTGTATCCTACGGTGTTCAGGGCGTTGAGATGGCGGTAGGGCAGCATGCCGCGTGCCTCTTCCACCAGACCCGACTGTATCATGTGGTCTACACGGCTGTTGATACGGTTGAAAAGGATCTCGCGTGGGAGATCTATGGCGAATTTAATGATACGGAACGGCCTGGGTTTAGTCTGTCCCGTGCGGAGCGAAGAGTATGGCACTCCGCTTTCCATGCATATTTCCAGGGCATGTACCAGGCGCTTGTGGTTGTCGGGATCCGCCGTGGCGAGATATTCCGGATCAAGTTCGGCGAGGCGTCTCCTCACGGCTTCTATCCCCTCATGTTCTAGTAGGCTGTATGCGGCTTCCCTTGTTCGGGGAGAGATGGTCGGGAGGGAATCGATGCCGCGTGTAACAGCATCGACATACATCATCGATCCACCGCACATCACGGCATAGTCGCTGTGGCTGAATAGCCGGGCAAGCAGTGCGATGGCTTCCTCTTCGAAACATGCGGCGCTGTAATATTCAGTCACATCGAGGTTGCCGATGAAATGATGCGGTATTGCCGCAAGTTCCTCCTCCGAGGGAGCTGCGGTGCCTATGGGGAGTCCCCGGAACATCTGGCGGGAATCCGCCGAGACAATTTCAGCGCCGAGGCGCCGTGCTGTCTCGATGGCGAGTACTGTTTTGCCCGAGGCTGTCGGCCCGGTGATGACCACAAGGGTCTTTGCCGGGCCGTCGCTGCGGGATGGATCTATGCTTATTTCAGTCACGCAATCTGTTTTCAAGACCGTGCCACAAGTTTCGCTATCTCTACGATAACTTTTTCAGCCTTTTCCATTGACTGGACCGGCACGAATTCATATCGGCCGTGGAAATTGAGACCGCCGGCGAAGATATTCGGGCAGGGGAGACCCTTGAAGGAGAGCTGTGCGCCGTCTGTGCCTCCGCGGATAGGCACCACCACAGGGGTTACGTCGGCCAGACGCATGGCTTCCTCGGCGATGTCGATGATATATTTGACCGGTTCTATCTTCTCGCGCATGTTGTAGTACTGGTCCTTGATCTCGATGCTGCAGCAGCCGGGGAACTCGTTGTTGGTTTTTCGCACGAGGTGTTCGAGCTCCTTTTTGCGGCGCTCGAAGCGGTCGCGGTCGTGGTCGCGGATTATGTATGTGAGGGTGGTGCTTTCCACCGAGCCGTCGATGTGCACCAGGTGGTAGAAGCCCTCGTAGCCTTCGGTATGCTCGGGAGTTTCCCAGCGCGGCAACATGAGTATGAACTGGTTGGCCATGCGTATGGAGTTGAGCATCTTGTGCTTGGCGTATCCCGGATGTACGTTGCGCCCTTTGAATGTGACGTTAGCCACGGCTGCGTTGAAATTCTCGTACTCCAGTTCGCCTATCTCGCCGCCGTCCATTGTGTATGCCCAGTCGGCTCCGAACTCCTCCACGTTGAATTTATGCGCCCCCAGACCGATTTCCTCGTCTGGATTGAAAGCGATGCGTATTTTCCCATGCTCTATCTCCGGGTGGTTCTTGAGGTATTCCACCGCGCCTACTATCTCGGCGATGCCGGCTTTGTCATCGGCTCCGAGAAGTGTGGTGCCGTCTGTCACGATCAGATCCTGCCCCTTGTAATGGAGCAGTTCGGGGAACTCCGAGGGGCTGAGCACGATATTCTGGGCGGGATTGAGTGTGATGTCGCCACCGTCGTAGTCCTTCACTATGCGCGGATTCACATTTTTTCCGGACATGTCGGGAGATGTGTCCAGATGGGCGATGAAACCCACGGTGGGGACATCGCGCTGTGTGTTGGCCGGAAGGGAGGCCATGAGGTATCCGTTTTCGTCGAGTGTTATCTCCTCCAGACCGAGGCTCTCAAGTTCTCGTTTGAGAAATTTTGCGAATTCGAATTGGCCGGGTGTCGACGGAGTGAGATTGGTGGTCTCGTCGCTCTGGGTGTCGAATTTCACATATTTCAGAAATCTGTCGATTAATCCTGTCATATTCTGTAAGTTTATTGATTGTTGAGGCTATCGTATGTGCATTAATCCACCTGTGTCAGTAAATTAATGCTTTGAGGCGGACAGCGGTTTGTTCGCGTCTCACAAAAATAGAAATTTTTATTGGTATAACAGGTGTGTTGTGCAAAAAAAGATGTAACTTCATACCCGGTTTCGGTTCGTACCTTTTCAAGGCAATAAAACACGCTGCAAAAGCGTTAGAAATAAGGTTTGAAGAGATATTTACATATCTGCGCGGTTATGCTGCTGCCGGTGCTTATGGTGCTGGTAGCTGCGTCGTGTTCGCCGAAAAAAAACAATGCCGCTACCCGTAACTATCAGGCGTTTATCACCCGTTACAACATACACTTCAATGGCGACCAGCATTATAAGGAGACGCTAAAGGATATGGAGGAGGGGTATGAGGACGATTATTCGCGCACGATGTTCATACATCCGGCGGCTGCGAAAGCCGACGAGAAGGCGCCTCAGCCATCGGGCAATTTCGACCGCTCCATCGAGAAGGCGCAGAAGGCCATACAGCTGCGTGCCATAAAGAAAAAGCCGAAAAAAAAGGCCGGACGCAGTTCTGATCCTGCCTACAAGGAGTGGATGAAGCGTGAGGAATATAATCCGTTTCTCCATAACTCGTGGATGATGATGGGGCGCAGCCAGTATATGAACGGCGATTTCCTCGGATCGGCAGCCACATTCTTCTATATTTCCAAGCATTTCTCATGGCTTCCGGCCACTGTGACCGAGGCCAAGCTGTGGGAAGCGCGCTGTTATTGTGCTCTCGACTGGCTTTTCGAGGCTGAGACGATACTTACCCGCATAAAGCCTGACGAACTGACCAACAAGACGATAAAACAGTTGTATTATACCACCCAGGCCGATTTTCTTGTAAGATCAAAGGAGTATGAAAAGGCGGTGGCACCGTTGCTCGAAGGGATAAAACTTACGAAAGGCGCCCAGAAAACGCGGTTGTATTTCCTTTTGGGGCAGGTATATACACATATAGGCAACAAGGAGGGGGCATACCAGGCATACAGGAAGGCCGGTTCCAACTCGTCGGTGTCGTACCGCACCAAATTCAACGCACGTATAAAACAGAGCGAAGTCTTTACCGGGAAAGATATCCAGCCGGAGGTAAAGGCTCTTAAACGCATGGTGAGATATGACCGCAACAAGGAGTACCTCGACCAGATATATTACGCCATAGGCAACCTTTACATGTCGGCGCGCGATACCGCCAACGCTATCGCCAATTACGAGCTGGCAGTGGAGAATTCCACCCGCAGCGGCATAGACAAGGCTATAGCGAATCTGACACTCGGCGGTCTTTACTACGATTTGCGTAAATATTCCAAAGCGCAGCCATGCTATGCCGAGGCTGTGCCGGTGATACCTGAGACTTATCCGGACTACAGGGCGTTGAAAAAACGTTCCGACCTGCTTGACGAACTGGTGGTGTACTCCCAGAATGTGGAGCTTCAGGATTCGCTTCTGCGTCTTGCGGCCATGAGCCCCGAAGAGCAGCTTGAGGTGGTGAACCGCATTATCGACGAGCTTAAAAAGAAAGAGAAGGAGGAGGCCGACGCCGCGGCCCGCGAGGAGTTCCTTGCAAACCGCGAGGATGCCGCAGGCAATATGTCGGGCGCCTCGCAGGCTCCACAGACTTTCGCTATGAACAATGGCGACGATTCCTGGTATTTCTACAATACAGCCACAAAAAACGCAGGCCGCACTGAATTCCAGAGAAAGTGGGGTAACCGAAACCTGGAGGATGACTGGCGCCGCCGCAACAAGTCGTCGTTCAATTTCAACGATTTCGGTACCGGCAATCAGGATGAGGCCGGCGAGGAGGGTGCCATCGCCGAAAACGATTCAGTTCCTGCCGCCGATGCCGCTGAGCTTGAAAAAGAGAACGATCCCCATTTTCCGGAATATTACCTGAAACAGATCCCCTCTACCGACGAGGACAAGCAGACGGCCAACGACGTTATCCAGGAGGGACTTTATAATATGGGTGTTATCCTCAAGGATAAACTGGAGGACTTCAACGCTGCCGAAACCGAGTTTGAGTCGCTTCTCAGCCGTTATCCCGACAATATATACCGTCTGGATACATATTACAACCTGTATCTTATGTTCATGCGTGCGGGAGAGGTGTCGAAGGCCGAACGCTACAGGCAGCTGATGCTCACCGAGTTCCCAGATTCAAAATACGGCATGGCAATGCGCGATCCCGATTACGTGGGCACATTGCGCCGCATGCTCCAGGAGGAGAACAACCTTTACGAGCAGGCGCTTGAGGCGTATATGAACAATGAGAACCGGCAGGTGCACGGGATATACGAGACCGTGCGGTCTGATTATCCGCTGACACGGCTTATGCCGAAGTTCATGTTCCTCGAGGCACTCGCATATGTCACGGAAAAGAACCAGGACAAGTTCAAGTCAACGCTCATGGAGCTGCTCGAACGCTATCCCGACACAGATCTTACCCCCTATGCCTCCTCATACCTTAAGGGGCTGGCGCAGGGACGCGAGCTGTCTTCAAGCGAGGGTGGCAATATGCGTGGTATGCTCTGGGACATAAGGCTCAGCAACGACTCCACCGCCACAGCACAGGATGGTGAACTGGAGTTCGAGCTAAGTCCCGACAGCGAACAGTACCTCGTGCTCCTGTTCCCCACAGACCGCATAGCACAGAACGGGCTTCTCTATGACGTGGCGCGCCATAACTTCACATCGTTTGTTGTGAAAGACTTTGATCTCGAGCAGATGAATTTCGGCCGCCTCGGACTGCTGATAATAAAAGGTTTCACCAATCTGAATGAAATAAACCACTACCGGCAGGTGATGGCACAGTCGAAGACCTTTACCCTCCCCCCGGAGGTGCGTCCCGTGGTGATATCAGCGGCAAACTTCGACACTCTTATCAAGAGCGGCCGGTCTTTCGACGATTATTTCAAATACATGCAGGACAAGACATACCGCGATACGGAGGAAGCTGTGCTTCCGCCTGATCTGTTCGGTCCCTCCGAAGGGATTCCTGATGAGGAGGAAACTCCTGCTGAGACTTCCGGAGAAAATGAAGCCGTTGATGAAGAGACGCCTGATAAACAGCCTGCCGAACCTTCTGTGGAAAATCAGGAGGCAGCCCCCGCCGCGCCTGAAGCTCACCTGGAGGCAGAGGAACAGGCCGCGCAGGAGGAGGAAACTTCAGAAGAGGCAAAGAACGCCGAAGAGGAAGCTACACCGGAAACACCGGAACAGGCCGCCCCGGCTCCTGAACCCGCAAAAGAGGAGCCTGCGAAGGAGGAACCTGCACGTCAGGAGCCTGTGAATACACCTGAACCGGTGAATAAGCCGGAACAGGTAAAGACACCTGAACCTGCACAGCCCGCTTCCAAGCCTGAGGAGCAGAAACCTGCCGCTCCCGCTACTCAGAAACCTAAGCCTGAGGCACCGGCACAGAACAAGAAGAAAGAGACACCGAAGACTCCCGCTCCGTCGTTGCCGGAATATCCGGACGGATCGGAAGGCGACGATCCGCTGCTTGAATGACATCCGGGTGTCTGATTTTATTAAGTAACTGCATATGAGCGAATACTCCATATTATGGGCTGATGACGAAATAGACCTTCTCAAGCCCCACATATTGTTCCTTCGTGCGAAAGGGTATGAGCCTGTCACGGTCAACAACGGGCGCGATGCGCTTG
>CADFRV010000162.1 GCA_902836725.1 Muribaculaceae bacterium | reverse complement strand
CGCATATCCGGCACAGCTTTCCGGAGGCCAGAAGCAGAGGGTAGCCATTGCCAGGGCCATCGCCACCAATCCAAAGGTACTCCTCTGTGACGAGGCCACCAGCGCCCTGGATCCCAATACCACCAAAGCGATCCTTCAGCTTTTGAAGGAGATCAACCAGTCCATGGGCATTACAGTCGTCATCATCACCCATGAGATGGCCGTGATCGAAGCCGTCTGCGACCGGGTGGCCATCATCGACAAGAGCCACATTGCAGAGATCGGCGAGGTGTCCCGGGTGTTCGCAGAGCCCAAGTCCAAAATCGGCCGCCAGCTGATCCTGGGCGACGCAGCGGAAAAAGTAGAATTTGGAACGGGACGGCTGTTCCGTATTATCTTTGACGGCCTGGCGTCCAGTGAGCCGGTGATCTCTTTTCTGTATCGGCTTATGAACGGGATTGTGGCTCCTTCCTGAAGGAGTTTTATTGTGGCGGTTACGCTTTTTTCCGGAATTCCGGTTTCGCGCGCGATGATGGAGACAATGGAGCTGGAAGTATCAGACATGAGGTATAAATGAAAAGCCGGTAAAAGCCGGTGTGGAAGTATCTTGTTTGTCGCCGGAAAACTTACCCCACCTTTTTTATGTGGGGGCGGTTATTTGGAGCGGAGGGTGATAAGTGTGATTTCCGGTGTAGCACCCACACGCATGGGTATGCCCACTGTGCCGCTGCCGATATTCACGTAGAGTGAATGGCTTTTGCTGTCATCGGAGTACATGCCTCCCCATGTGGGATAACGGAACATGGCGGGTGACCAGTCGCCTATCTCTATCTGCATGGCATGTGTGTGCCCCGACAGTGTAAGCGGGATATTGACATTGCTGTTTCCTGCGATGGAGTCTACCCAGTGCTGCGGGTTATGTGTAAGCAGCACTTTGGCTGTGCTGTCCGACAGGTCAGGATATGAGGCTGTCAGTGAGCCGTATGTACGGAAAGGGGGATCGCCGATATTCTCCACTCCGATCAGGGCTATGGAGTCTGTGCCGTTGCGGAGCCATTGGAAATCGTTGCGCAGGAGCGATATGCCGGCGTCGTCGTATGCCTTGTAAAGCACCTCCATATTTTCCTGCTTAGCAGTTTCGTCGGGCCAGTTCTTGTAGTCGCCGTAGTCGTGGTTCCCGAGTATGGCATATGTGCCCTGGGGTGCATGGAGTTCTGAGAGAGTGGAGACAAATGGTAGCATCTCGTCGCTTTGCCGGTTCACAATGTCGCCGGTGAACACTATGACGTCTGCTCCCAGTGAGTTGATGCGGTCCACAAGTTTTTCCGCGAACGAAGTGTCAGTACCGAATGTGCCGCTATGCAGATCCGAGAATTGGGCTATCCTGAAACCGTCGAACGATTTCGGGAGACCTTCGATCTCCACAGCCACTTCGCGCACATGTATCCTGTAGCGGTTTATCAATGCTCCCCACCACATCGCCAGGAAGGTGGCCACTGCAATGACTATGCCGGTGCAGGTGATCCACTTTATGCGTTTGTGATGCCAGAGACGTGGAATGGAGGCTATCAGGTCAGCGATAACAGCCAGGTATTTCGGTATGTAGATAGTGAAATATCCGAACAGGATCCACATCTTAGCCAGAAGCATGGTCAGATTGCCCTCTCTGGCAGGTATGGCCATTTCAGCGACCATCACTGCGATCAGCGCCAGTGCGGTGCCTTTCTGCAGTCGGCTCCACTTTTTGGAATGACACCTCCGGTTACACTGGGTATAGATGTAAATGTCAACTATAAGGTTGACCATCAGTGTTATGAACAGTATCATGAAAGGTGCTCGCATGCGGTCTGATTATATTGCAGTGGATATTTCGGTCTGTCTGGTATTATTATTCGGCGGATAACTCTTTTTCGCGGGCGGCAAGCTGGTTGCGGAGCGGGTTGGCATACATGTTCAGGATGCATGAGCGCATGAATTCGCGCTCCTCCTCCGTCACATCGGGAAGGTCTACCTTGTCAAGCTGGCCGTTGATATAGCTGTCGAATTTCTCCACATCCTCTGCGGTATACCTGTCGGCAAACCTGGGGGTATCCTCGGTTCTGTCGTATGCGATATAGTTGATCGGGAACAGTTTATATCCCAGATGGATGTCATGGTCGATCATCGCGCATACCTTACGCACAATCTCCACCTTGTCTGTGAGTGTGAGGAGCTTTTCAAGGCGGTCGTTGAGGCATTTCCCGGCGGCGAAGTGCACCTGTCCCTTGAACTGGAGTATGCCTGTCTCCATGCTGAAAAGGTCGTCGCGCTGCGATTTCTTGAATTCCGGATCCCTGCGGCGTGCGAGGAACTCGCGCGCTTTCAAGTAGTCGTTGGGATCATATTCGTAGGAGATGGCGGTGGGGATGATGTTCAGTTCCATCAGGCGCTCCACGATGTTGTCTCCTTCTCCTCCGAGAGCGAGCATTTTTATTACGCTCTCCTGGGTGACATCGTTTGAATCTTTCGCACGTCCCTCGCGCTGGGCAATCCATACCGACTCATGTTTCTCACGGATGCAATAGTGGATATATGCCGACAGCTGTTTGGCTGCTTCAAGAGCTTTGGTCATGCGCAGGTTGCGCTTTACGATTATCCCTTTGTTCAGGCGCACCAGATCCTCGATCCAGTCGTAGATCAGAAGGTTGTCACCTAAAGCCACCTCCTGTGCGGGAAGACCGCGGCGTATCATGGCAAGGCCCAGAAACGAGGCGTCGAGCACTATGTCGCGGTGGTTGGTTATGAATAATGAGTTTACGCCGGGTTTCAGATTGTCAAGGCCGGAGTCGGTTACACCCGATGTTGTCATACGCTCGAGCAGGAGCAATATGCCAAACATTATTTTTTTCTGAAACTCGTCTTTCCCCTTTATCTGCAGCAGATCCTGTACCACCTGTCTGTAATCGGCGTCTGGCATCACATATTTTATCGCGTTCTCGAATCCGGGTTCTTTTACAAGACGTGCCATGTATTCCTGAAACGAGCTGTCGTCATAAGGGGCTATGTCATTAAATTCTTCCTTCATTTTGTGAATTGGCTTAGAGTGGTCACACACTTCCCGGCCGGTGCATCCCGTTTTGCAGGAGTGTGATACAAACGTGCTTTAAGGGCGCCGCAAAGCGACACCCGCACCCGAAAGAGGGGAATTTAGGGACAAAGTTAACGAATTGCTCACAATCCTTAAAATTAATTGTATGCGGAATGCGGCAATTTAGGTTAAATTAATAGAAAAACAGCGCTTGTATCAGTAGCCAAAAAGCTTATTCTCCGGCGTAGGAGAGTATTACCGGGCTTTCCACATCTACTCCGAATTCTTTTGCGCGTGCCATAATGGCACGGGCGAGCTGTGGCTTCAGCTCTTCGGGACAATAGCGGAAATAAGCCTCGGCGGCTCTTACATGGGCGGCGTCGGGCATCGGATACTCGCGTCGCTGTGGGAGGCCGAAAACAGAGTCCGGCAACTCCTTTTTCTCCTCATAGGAAAGTCTGTCGTTCATAAGTAACAGTTCTATATTATTTTTTTATTTACTGGTCAGATTATTGGAGCGCTTTGACCGCGCA
Organism: Muribaculaceae bacterium; assembly: GCA_902836725.1. GTDB lineage: Bacteria > Bacteroidota > Bacteroidia > Bacteroidales > Muribaculaceae > UBA7173. The sequence goes on along the minus strand of CADFRV010000162.1, from coordinate 2,407 downwards.
GCAACATACTGGCTGTAATATATAAAACAACCGCCGCGCGGAATAGTTGTATCTGCGCGGCGGTTGCGTTATATCGGGGAATTTACCGTACTGTCAGACTATGGGAAGGTGCGGGAAGAGAAGGGCCTCTATCCAGATGCAGACCATACCGGCCAGATAGCCGATGAACGCAAGCCATGTGATGCGCTTGGCATACCAGAGGAACGGAATTTTTTCGATACCCATGGCCACTACACCTGCCGCCGAGCCTATGATGAGGAGTGAACCGCCTACGCCGGCACAGAATGTGAGGAGGTGCCAGAACAGGCCGTCCTCCACGAAGAGTGCCGCCCATGAGGGATCGGCTGCTGTGGCAAGCATGGATTCCGTGACTACAGGATACATGTTCATGCACGCCGCTACCAGAGGCACATTGTCGATTATGGAAGACAGCACACCGATTATGCCGTTGATAAGGTATGGCTGATGGAAAGTGGAGTCAAGCCAGTGGGCCAGATGGTTGAGGATACCGGCCTGCTGCAAGGCGCCCACAGAGAGAAGTATGCCAAGGAAGAAGAGGATGGTTGACATGTCGATGTGGCGCACTACCTGGGAGATGCGTCCCTCCATCTTGCCGTCGAGTTTGTAGTGGCGCACGATAAGTTCTGTAAGCAGCCACAGGAATCCGAGTGAGATAAGTATTCCCATATAGGGCGGAAGATGGGTCGTTGACTTGAATATCGGCACGAAGAGCAGCCCTGCCACGCCGCAGACAAGTATCAGCACCGACAGGCCGCGGTGATGCTGCGACACGACATAGCCTATTCTGGGGTCATTGGAGTTGAGCTCTTCCACAGGTTCGCTTTTGATGTAATATGTGGCGATCCAGGTAGGGATCACCATTGAGATCAGCGACGGGATGAGGAGGTTTATGATAAGGTCGAACGACGATACATAGCTCTTCATCCAGAGCATTATGGTGGTTATATCGCCGATCGGTGGCCAGGCGCCTCCGCTGTTGGCGGCAAGCACTATGACACAGGCGAAGATCCACCGTTCCTTTACGTTTGAAAGCATGCGGCGCAGCATCATCACCATAATGATCGTTGTGGTCATGTTGTCGAGAATACTCGAGAGGAAAAAGGCTACGATTGCCATTACCCACATCAGTCCACGTTTGTTTCTTGCTTTTATCTTGTGTACCAGGATGTTGAAACCTCCGTAACGGTCGATAAGCTCCACTATGGTCATCGCACCGATCAGGAACACGATAATCTCGCAGGTATCGCCAAGGGCTATCACCAGATCTTCAGACAGGTTGGGATCGTGGGAGCACAGCGAATAAGCAGCCCAAAGGATACCGCTCATCATAAGGGCAAACGTCGCCTTGTTGATGTTGAGCACGTGTTCGAGGGCTATCAGAAGATACCCTACAATGAACACTACGATCATAAAAGTAATCATAACGTGAAACAATTGGGAATGGAACCAGAGGCTGTCGCTATAGCTGTGACAACAGATTCCGGCTTTAGTTTGGGTAATTAATTATAAGGTATGGACGAATATGTGTCGGCCTGATTGGCCTGTACAAAGTTAAATATAAATTATGGAAAAAAATCCGTATTTCGACTAAATAGCCAATAATCATACCTATTGTCAAATATCGGAAGAGGCTATATATGAAACCATCCCGGCGCCTCATTGAATGAGTGGTCGCCGGGATGGTTCGGTATGGTCGGAGGTGTGGTTTTCAGGATATGCGGCGGATGAAGGCGCCCAGGCGGTTGAGGCGTCCGTCGATATCCTCGTAACCTCGGTCTATCTGTTCGATATTGTCTATCGTGCTTGTGCCTTTGGCTGACATGGCGGCAAGCAGAAGGGCTATTCCGGCACGTATGTCCGGCGATGCCATATGGTTGGCTCTCAGTGTGAAACGGTGGTCATGCCCGATAACTACGGCGCGGTGGGGATCGCACAGGATGATCTGTGCGCCCATGTCTATGAGGCTGTCCACGAAAAAGAGACGGCTCTCGAACATTTTCTGGTGTATCAGCACGCTTCCGCGGCACTGGGTGGCCACTACAAGCAGCACGCTCAGGAGGTCGGGGGTGAGGCCGGGCCAGGGAGCGTCTGCTATGTTCATTATCGAGCCGTCAAGAGCTGTGTCGATCACGTAACTTTCCTGGGCGGGCACGTAGATGTCGTCGCCACGTTGTTCCAGGCAGATGCCGAGGCGTCTGAAACTCTCGGGAATGATGCCGAGCTCGTCGTAACATACGTTTTTGATCGTGATGGCGCTTCTGGTGATGGCTGCCATGCCGATGAAACTCCCTACCTCTATCATGTCGGGCAGGATGCGGTGACTGATCTTCTTTTCGCCGGGACAGGTAGAGGACAGTTCCGGTTCACCTTTGATTCTCAATAGATT
>CADFRV010000161.1 GCA_902836725.1 Muribaculaceae bacterium | reverse complement strand
ATACACTTTCTGCCGGTGTGCTGAAACAGGTCTGTTTTCGGCATACCGGCATTTTTTGTGTTCTTTTTTCTTTATTTTATGTTTGCTAATTGAATTCTTTTACATACATTTGCACGTGCATTTGTGTTTTTAAGAAATGCATTTTCCTTTGTTAATCTGCAATTGCATCAGTATCTTTAACCTTTAAAATATTTCTGAATGAAGAAATCGTTACTTTTATCAGCCGCCACTACAGCTATGGCTGTCTCCGGGGCGGAGCTGAAAGAGCCTTCTTTCTATAGCAACACAGCGATACAGAATGTGTCTCCCAATGGAAAGTGGGCCGCATCTGAGGTCTATGGAACTGTAGTCCTGTTCAATCTTGATACAGGTGAGCAAACGGTTTTCGAAGCCGGCGACATGGGCACCCCCTATTACACCCTCGGTTTAGGCAATACGTTGAGCGACAATGGCATTCTTGTATGTTCGACTGAAACGAATTCCGATGCCACCTATTTGGAGAACGGCGAGTGGAAATCTTTGAAAATAGGTGAGGCCAAGAATGCCAACAGTTGTGCTAACGGCATCACGCCTGACGGAAGACGCATATGCGGTAATCTGGGGCTGGTGCAAACGACGCTTGATGATGTCACAATGATTGTGCCTGCAGTCTGGGACCGCCAGGCAGACGGAAGCTATGGCGATTATGTGGTTCTGCCACATCCGGAGCTTGATTTTACCGGCCGTGCGCCGCAATACATTACTGCGGTAGCAATCAGCGATGATGGTCGCGTTGTCGTGGGTCAGATCGTAGACTGCCGTGGTGCTTTCCTGTATCCTATTGTGTATGCTCAGGGCACAGACGGCGAATGGAGCTATTCACTGCCTACTGACCATCTGATGAATCCGGATCATATAGTTATGCCGGAGAACCCCGGCGAATCACCCGAAATGCCTGATCCCAAGAGTTATCTGGATGAGAGCGGACTGGCAGCGTATCAGGAAGCATATGACAAATGGGTGGCGTCAGGCTATGACTCCGCGCTCTATCCGGATTATGTGGATTTTATGACAGAGGCCAAACGTGCGGAATATCAGGATGCCGACGCCGCGTATAAGATTGCGTTGGAAGAATGGAATGTAAAGTATGATGCTTTCGATACAGCATACTGGGATATTGTTGAGGCTTCTCCAAATTTCGAGTTCAATCAGATGGCATTGAGCCCGGACGGCAAATTCTTTGCCATGTCAAATTCCAAAGAGGATGATTCCGATCCTAATGCATGGTTCCCTGTGACTATCGACCATGTATGGGTAATGAGCACGGAGGATGATGCGATCACCAAATATGAAGGCAGGTCACTCAGTGTGAAAGCATGGGGTGGCGATTATGTACTGGCGGTGGAAACCGATCAGAATTCAGGATGTTTCAACGGATATCTTCTGAAAGACGGCGAGGAAACAAGCCTGTATGACTATCTATGTGCCAAAGGCGAGGCTATCAAGGAATGGGTGGATCTCAATCTGACCCATGAGACTGAGGTTTACGACTGGGAGACCGAGACTGTTGTCATCAAGAACGAAATGTATACCGGCCTTCCTGTGGCTTCACGCGATTTGAGCGTGATCGCTTCCTGGACACAGACCAACTGGGGTGACTATACTCCTGAAAGCTACCTGTTCGATTTCCGCGACGCCGGAGGTGTGAACATTATGGAGGCTGACAAAAAAGGCACAGTAGCTTTTGACGCCAACGGCAATCTTACAGTAGGAACCGGTGTGGTTGATCTGGCTGTATTCGAAGTGGGAGGCACATGCGTACTCCGTGTGTCCGATCCCGATTCCACTGTAGCATGTGACCTGTCAAAGGGCATCTATATCGTTAAGGCTACTTTCGCAGACGGCAGCTCAGTAGTTGCAAAGGCTGTGAAATAATACCGCTCCATGCATGGGATACCCGGCATCCCGGGTGTCCTGCTTTATAAGGCGATGCGTCTGGTTATCAGATGCGTCGCCACTATCCTGTAAAAAAAATCCAAATATAGATACAATGAAGAATCGTATACTTACTCTGTTACTGGGGCTGCTTTTGTGGGCTCCCGTGGTCTCTGCACAGCTTCCTTCCGTTCAGCTGAAGGATATCAACGGGCGCACTGTAAATACATCAAAAATCTCGAACAATGGCAAGCCTGTGATCATAAGTTTCTTCGCTACGTGGTGCAAGCCGTGCCTCAGGGAGCTTAAAGCCATAGCCGAGGTATATCCCGACTGGCAGGACGAGACCGGGGTGAAAATGTATATAGTAAGTATCGACGATGCGCAGAATTCGTCGAAGGTAAGACCTCTTGTCAATGCCGAGGGGTGGGAATATGAGACGCTGCTTGATCCCAACAGCGAGTTTTTCAAGGCTATGGGGCTGCAGGTGGTTCCTCATGTTCTTGTGCTTGACGGCCAGGGTAAGGTCGTGATGTCACATTCGGGGTATACCGACGGTTCTGAGAGCGAGATAATTGAGACAATCCGTAATCTGGGCAAGACCAAGTGATGAAATTCAGCAGATTGTTTTTGGCGGTGTCGCTGTGTTCCATGAATGCGGCTGCATTCAATATAGGCGGGGATGACGGTGTGGCTTTTCATGGAAGCGTACAGGCCGACGCGTTGCTTCCTAAAGAGGATGCCGCTATCAATACCGGCAAGTATGACCACGATGTGCTCTTCAATACTTATGCTGATCTGAATCTTATCAGCCGTTATGTGGATGCCGGCGCACGTCTGGAATTCATGAAATGGCCGATGCCTGGCTATGAGAAGGATTTTAACGGCTGGGGCGTGCCGCATATATATGCGAAAGGACGCTTTAAGGGATTTGAACTGACAGCAGGCGACTTTTACGAGCAGTTCGGCAGCGGTTTCATTTTGCGCACGTATGAGGAGAGGTCGCTCGGCATTGACAACGCGTTGCGTGGAGGACGCCTGAGAGTTACGGCGGTTCCCGGTCTCAGACTGACGGCGCTCGGCGGTGTGCAGCGCCGCTACTGGGAGTGGCAGACCTCATCAAAAATATACGGGGCTGACGCAGAGCTTTCCCTGGAGCAGATATTCCCCAGACTGCGCGGACGTAATCTGAGTTGGATCTTCGGTGCATCCTATGTGCTTAAGAATGAGTCGACAGAAGGACAGACAATATCAGGGGTCGACTACCGGCTCAATGTACCAAAGAATGTGAGCGCTTTCGATCTGCGTTCCCATTTCAGGAAAGGAGATTTCGATATCCTGGGGGAATTTGCATGGAAAGGACAGGATCCGTCGTTTGACAATGATTATACCTATGGCAAGGGCACCGCAGTGATGTTGAGCGCATCATGGTCGAGGCAGGGGATAAGCGCCCTGTTTCAGGCCAAGCGAAGCGAGAACATGGCTTTCAGAAGCCGCCGCATGATGTCCGGCACCTCATGTTTTATAAACAATATGCCGGCTTTCTCGTATCTGCACACATATGCGTTGCCCGCCCTTTATCCTTATGCCACACAGGCGGCTCCGGGTGAATGGGCTTTCCAGGGTGTGTTCGCCTACAATTTCAAGCGGCGCACCTTGCTCGGCGGACGCTACGGCACCAAAATAAAGCTGAATATCAGCTATATCCGTGGACTGGATCATAAATACCCCGCACCATTGTTAGGTAACACCCTTATCGGCACCAATGGTTCCGACGCCTCGTTTTTCGGTATGGGGGAGGCATATTACCATGATGTAAACCTGCAGGTCGAGAAAAAATGGTCACAGAGTGTCAACCAGACTTTCATGTACATGAACCAGATGTATAACAAGACGGTCATTGAAGGGAAAGGGGGACGCATCAAGTCGAATATATTCGTTGTGGAGACTAAATGGAAGATCGACAACAGGTTTACCTTCCGCAATGAATTGCAGTATCTCCACACCTGTCAGGATGAAGGCGACTGGCTTTTCGGACTGGTGGAACTGTCGGTGGCTCCCCATCTGATGGTAGTGGCGAGCGATATGTGGAACTGTGGCGAGACCGGCCTCCATTATTACAATTTCGGCGTCACAGGTAATTATCGGTCCAACAGACTAATGTTAAGTTACGGACGTACCCGCGAGGGGTTCAATTGTTCTGGGGGAGTTTGCCGTCGCATACCGGCGACGCGCGGTTTCCAGCTGGCCTACGCGTATACGTTCTGACAATTTCAGAAAGATCAGATGTAGGTAGCGGTTCAAAACCGGTTTATTTACATGTATGATTATATAAGGAGAAAATGATATGATAAGGAAAATATTTCTGTCGCTTTGCATAGCTCCGGTTCTGGCCGCTTGCTCGGATATCGACGAGACCGAGCGGTTCATACCGATAGACAGCGTGACTCCTTTGCGGTGTGTGCTGCTTGAGGATTTTACCGGTCAGAACTGTGTGAACTGTCCCGCAGCCCACGAGGAGATCGACGTGCTTGTAAAACAGTATCCCGATGCTTTGATACCTGTGAGCATACATGCCGGTGATTTCGGTATCTCGTGTACTGCCCGGCGTCCCGGGCTGATGCAGCCCGAGGGCAATACGTATAATGACAGATACGGGATTGACGAATGGCCCAAAGGTGTGGTAAACGGAAGAGGGGGCGCGCTGAATCCCGGGGAATGGAGCGATGCTGTGCGCGAGGAGCTTAAACGTGATGCGAATGTTTCCCTGGATCTTTCGGCCACAGCCGATGTGGCTGCAGGCACAATTGATATCGGGTGTGTCATCCGTCCCAAGGAAAACATGAACGGAACCATGTATGTGTGGGTGATAGAGGACGGGATAGTCGCACGTCAGGTTGACAAGGAACAAGGGCTGATATCTGATTACGTCCATAACCATGTGTATCGCGCGTGTGTGAACGGTGTGGATGGCGAAAGTGTGAGCCTCCAGGCCAACATACACAAAAGTCTCGAATTCGTCACAGAGATACGCGATACTGAAAAAGAGAAATGGGTACCGACTAATCTGTCTATCGTGGCGTTCATACGGATGGCTGACGGCAGTGTGGCCCAGGTGGCCAGATGTAAGGTCGTGTGTGACGCGCCGGAGGAATGAAATGTCAAACTAAAACGGAATAAAATAAAGTATGAAAAAACTGTACGCATTATTACTGGCTTGCCTGACTACAGTGTCGGTATATGCCGTAAATCTGAAGTTCTTTATCGGGGATACGGAAATAACGCCAGGCTCAAAAGTGTATTTTAAAGATTATCAGGCAGAGGAATATGAGAGCGGGGTATGGGATATCCTCATGAACCCGCGCCTGTCTGTGGAAAGTGATTTCTTTACTAATGCGGTTACAATCACGGCCACATGCACATCGGGTCAGGATATACAGATGTGTGCCGGGGGCACATGTGAGAAGGGCCAGAGCGTGGTGAAGGAAAATCTCACTCTGAGAAAAGGGCAGAAGCTTGATTTGGAGTTCGAGTTTCTGGAAGGTGAATATGAAGGTGCGGCGGTACCCGACGTGGTTACAACTTTTAAAGCCGAGGTAGCCGGTGGAAATACCGTGGAGTTCACTCTGGTAATGGGACCGTCGGCGGCTTCGGTCAGCTCTGTGGTGATAAGCGACCGGGTGTCGTTCACCGATGGTGCCATCAGGTATGATCTTCATTCTACCAGAGATTTTGCTCTCTATTCGCTGACAGGCACATGCGTTTTAAGCGATACTCTCAAAGGGAGCGGTGTGCTGTCTACAGCAGGGCTTCCCACCGGAATATATATATATACCCTTGACGGAAAGGCAGGAAAAATAGTCGTAAAATAAGCTATAATACACTATTATGAAAAAAACATTATTGACATTTGTGGCTGCGTGGCTGGCTTTTGCCGCATCAGCTCTTGAGGTTGAGACGCAGCAGAAGAAGCTCCCGTTGGGAGACGCCTTTGCCGGCGGGGGATCTTTTCCCGCTGCCGGTGTGGCAATGATGCCACAGAAAATAACTGCTGCAGGAGAAACCGCGTCGATG
>CADFRV010000160.1 GCA_902836725.1 Muribaculaceae bacterium | reverse complement strand
GGGGAAATACCGGCGGATGAGATCAAGGATGCACGTTTCAGCTTCCTTGTCTGCTATGGTGACAACGTCGCTGTCGTTGAGTTTTGTGGACTGTTGAAGGCCGCTCCGGCGAAAATATTTCATGTGTATGGCGCCTGCGTTTTCAGCCATTGTCAAAGCCGCAGCAAGCAACTGCCTGTATTCACCGGATATGCTCTCAGGTATATATTGAATGAAATCCATCTGTTTCTGGTCGATTATAATGTTTTCAGTTCGTAAGGTGCTGCGTCACTCGGTCTGTTCCGTGTAGGTGATCACCGATCTTGCGGGAATTGAGAGAGTGGAGCCGTCGGTGATGTGTACCGGGAACGGCTTCAGGCGGTAGTCGCCGGTATCGGAGGTGAGATATGATCTTGTCAGTGTATGCTTTCCGGTGGGGAGACGCAGGCTGAATGTCTGTTCCCTGTCGGAATAGTTTATAACGACAATAACGATTGAACCGTCGGCATTGAGATAGGCGGAGAGCATCAGTCCGTAAGGGTCGGTGGCGCTGTCCGGCATGATATTCCCCGCTTTGTCGGTTGCCGAGATATCTATTCTGGTAGCTCCGGGACGGATGAAACGGCTGTAGTTTCCTAATGTCCACAACAAGCGCGAATCCACTATCGTATCGTTCCCTGTCGCGGGATCTCTGTACTGGAAAAGAAGGCCGTCTTTATAATCCCCTCCGAGGGCTCTCCACCATTGCCAGCTTCTTGCTTTGGCATACACAAGGTCATGGTGCATGATGCGTGCCACATACAGTGCGGTCTTCATCGTGCGGTCATATCCGTGTCCTCCTCCTATCTCCTCGTCGTTGCTCATTATGCACACCTCGCTTTGCCAGAAATCCACTCCGTATTTCGTCAGTGTGTCGTTAAGTGCAATGCGTGTCTGTTTCATGGTTTCTACCGGAGTGTTCGTCCAATAGCTGTGGCCGGCCATGAGCCGGGGTACGTTTTCGAGATCACCCAGATATGTGGCTGTGCTGTCGGGAGAGAAGAATGACTGTATTTCATACCCTCTCTGCCAGTCGGTCATGTGTGTAGACATCATGCAGCGGTAGTCTGATGCTTCCGGAATGATGATCCGTGTGTCCGTACCTCTGGATACGAACTCTTTATTCAGTAGCCTGGCTATGCGGGCTATCTCGCGGTTAGTGGCCGGAGATCCTTCCTGTTTGGGGCCCTGCCAGTTCCAATGTCCGTCAGGCTCGTTTTCAGGGGATATGTAGTCGAGTTTTATACCGTCGTGCTTCTCAAGGCCGGTCACGACATCTGCCATGAACCGTGCGAAATCGTCGTAGCAGTCATCTTTAAGGTTATAGTCGCCACCACGTCCGGTGTTTGTGGCCAGACCGTTTTCGGTAAACCATACCGGCGGAGAATTCAGAAAGCCTAAAAAAGCGGGCACGCCTCTCTCTTTGGCCAGTTTCAGAAAACTCCTTTGCCCGGCTTGCCGGTTCCAGTCATATCTTCCGTCGGCGTTGAGGAAGCATTCCGTGCGGGTATCGTAGTTGATCCGGCTGCTGTCACCCTGCTCCACGCTTCCGGCTCCGATATTGAAACGCCATATGCTCAGACCGATCCCTTTCGGATTGCCGTCGCGGCCGGTTTCCGAGCTGAACAGAAGGTCTGCCACTTCCGATTGCACGGCATGTGGCATAGTCCCTACAAACCGCATGCTCCATGCGTCTGACGCGCCGAATCCGTCGATAGTCTGGTATCTTATATCCGGATTGACCACATATGTGGTGTTTTCCGCTGTCACCGCCAGGATGACTGACAGTGAAAGTGCTGAAACGAATCTTCGTAGTGTTGACATCTGTTGCGAATTTTAATATGGCATTATAGCGTAAAACCGGTGTAAGAGATAGAGGCCGGTTTTACGCGATAATGGAATTTTGCCGGATCACGCGCCAAAAGTAATACTTTTTTCGTGATGAGGAGCTATATTCGATTTAGTCCGAATTATTTTTTGCGTGTCACTTTGTGGATTATATTTCCGTCTTTGTCAACCATGCGGAGGTTAAGCGATTTTTTGTCGACAGTCAGTACCGAGAATCCAGGAGCGTCGCTGCAGAATACCGTTCCCTCTGTCTGGTTGGGTATTCGTGTTTTTGAGCCGGAGGTATTCACAATGTAGTCGATGCCTGATTCCGGTCTGCGGATATGCTGGAAGTTGTGGATATGTCCGCAGATATACATGTCGGCTTTATGTTTGCGCAGTATGGGATCCACACTCTGCTGCAGGTCGCGTCGTTCTTCCTCGCTTTTGTCAGTGTCGGCGTATATAGGATGGTGTCCCACAACTACCACCCAGTCCTCTTTAGCATCCGCCAGGGTTTTGTCAAGCCACTGAAGCTGTGCCTCGGGATCCTGTTTCCCGGCATCGGGATAGGTTGCCGGATCTTTACGGTATTTCGAGATGAGGGGAGTGGTGTCAATGAAGACAATCCTTACCGAAGTTCCATTGTCATTGAATGTGCGGGTGTAGTATCTTGCGGGCATGTTCCATCTCCGCGATATGTTGCTGTAGTCGATCACGGCCTGTGTGTTGCCCCGGTATTCATGGTTGCCGCATATGGGCAGCCAGTCGGCCATAAGTTCGGGGTTTGAATAGATCAGTTCGTAGTTTGTCATCCACAATGGGTCGGATACGCTCTGCACACCGCCGTAGTGATGCGTGTCTCCCAGTGCGAGAATGGCCTCCGGGCCTATGGCGTCAGCCACCTCACCCATAAGTTCGGCCACCGGCTTCTGGTGGAAATATCCGTTTCGTCCCGTATCGTTGACTACCATGAAATTAATATCGCCTTTTGCTTCCTTTTTCCATTCTTTTGGTGTCAGCGCGCTCGCTGTCATGCCCATGAGGGCGGTAGCTATGAATAATAGTTTACGTATCATTGAAATATGTTTTAAAAAGATTCGTTTAGAAGTTTACTTTAAGCCCACCGTTGATTTTCGCTCCGTAATATTCGGCCTGCATTGTACGGTCTTTGGTTCCCTGATAATATCTGAGCGGTTGGTTGAGGAGGTTGGTGAAGTCGGCGTAAACGGTGAATTTTGTTCTGTCTCCGAAAGTGTAGCCTATGTTTAGATCCATATATTTCACGCTGTCGTAGTAGCGGTCATAGAATTTGCTTGCGCCCATCTCGTCGATAAAATCGGAAGCGTAGTTGAACGACCAGCGTGCCGACAGTCCATATTTTTCAAAGTAGAGCGAAAGGTTTGCAGTGTGTGCCGGCGATCCGGGAAGGCTTAGCCCTTTTTCATTCTCTCGCCCTTCGAAACTGAAATCTGTGATGCGGGAGTGGGTGTAGGTATATGTGCCGTAAAAACCGAGGCATTTCAGGGCAGGGGAGATAAAGCTGAAATCGCGCTGGAGTGCCATTTCGACACCGATGATATTGGCGTTGCCTCCGTTTTTAGGTTGTGTGAATTTGGTCCATACATGCCCGTTGTATTCTTTGTTATAAGCGACTTCGTCGACAATGAATCCGTCGATTCGTTTGTAGAACACGCTTGCAGTGACGAGACCGATCGATTTCCAGTAGTATTCTGTGCTAAGATCAAGATTATGCGCTGTGGTGGCTTTAAGGTCGGAATTGCCTATTTTGATTTCGTTGTCGCCACGTTTAATGTTTATGCCGGGTACAAGTGCCGAGTATTTGGGGCGCGACAGCGACTGGTTGTATCCGGCACGTAGCAGGAAGTCTTTGTTTATGTCCCACTTAAGCATGATGGACGGCAGAAAGTTGATATAGTCTGATGTGGCGGGATCTGTTTTTGATACAGTATTTGTCTCATCGTCGAAAATACGTCCGGTATATTTGAGCGAGGTGTTCTCAACGCGCAGGCCGCCCATGAAATGCAGGTTGTCGGAGACGCGTGAGTCAATTCTTACATATCCCGAAGCCACGTTCTCTCTGGCATTGTAGTTGCCGGCAAGTTCCTCGGCCACCTGCTCGCGTTCAAACATTTCCGCATCGTCAAGATTCAGTGATCCGAGAAATCCCTTGCTTACGAACGATCCGATACGATATGCGGAAGAGGGCATGAACCGGTCTGTTGTCCGGTCTGAGATATTGGATAACGCGTCGGCGTTGAATGTCTTTTTGTCAAGAGGGGAATACTCGTAAAAGTCGATCTCCTTGTCTTTGGTCTTGCTTACGAATTTGGCTCCGAATTTCAGTTTTGAGGAGGAGCTGAGTTTCGTTTTCAGATCCAGGGCTATCTTGAGGTCTGTCTCGGTGATATCCTCTTGCTGCTGCGTCAGATCCTTAAGCGAGAATTCGTCGTTTAGTGTCATGGTCGATCCCTCTGCCGGTGATGCTATAGGCTGCCGTGGGTCGTTGATGTCGAAAATGAATTTCTGTGATTTCAGACGGTAGTCGATATAGCGTTCATTGGGACGCTCTTCCGATGCCCGCGCATAGCCGATCTTCCATTCCGCATCGAAAATTCCGAGACGGTTCTCTCCTCCGAGGGTGAAATCCATGGTGCGCTGACGTTCAAGCCGTGCGTCGCGCTCATCTCCCGATCCGCCTTTGGTCTGTACACGCACGTCGCATTTGCCCTCCGGCGAAATATCCTTAAGTGTGGTGCGATAGCGGTTTTCCCAGTCGTTGCGGTTGTTGAATATGCCTTTGAACCAGATTTTGTTGAAGTCGCTGAATTTCCAGTCGAGCGACAGGGAGTAGCTTTGCCGCTCACGTGTGACATAATACCGGCGGATCTGATAATCACTGATATAAACATTGCCGTCATCGTCTTTTTCCCAAAGAAATTCCGTGTCGTATGATCCGGCAGGTGCGTTGTTGTATGATCCTGACAGGATCACCCCGAATCGGTCATTGAAAAAACGGTTGCCTACAGTAAGGCCGAAATTCATCTGAGCTTTACGGCTGACCTGGTTGTAGCCGCTTCCGGCGACGGCATTGAGCGTGAGGCGCCTCGGCGAATTTTTTGTGACCAGGTTGATAGATCCCCCGATGGCGTCACCGTCCTGGTCGGGCATAAGTGTCTTGCTAACCTCAATGGTCTGTATCATGTCAGAGGGGATGAGGTCGAGCTGCACATTGCGTATGTCTCCCTCGGCAGAAGGCATTCTGGAACCGTTGATTGTCACGGAACTGAATTCTGCGGGAGTGCCACGCACCTGTCCGAAACGTGCCTCCCCCTGGTCGTACTGCACGTTTATGCCGCTTATGCGTTTCAGCGCGTCGCCGATATTGGAGTCCGGGAATTTTCCGATCTGGTCGGCTGACACCACGTTGGTGATGTTCAGATTGTTTTTTTGTGTGTTTATAGCTTTCTGTTGTCCTGAAAAGACGCTTGTAACCGTCACTTCTTTTAACTCATGGGAGGAGTCTGCCATTACAACGTCGGCATTTGTCTCGGAGGAAGATGCCACATTCACGTTCTTGTCTACCGGCATGTAACCGATATATGAGACCTTCAATCTGTGGTTGCCCGATGGAAGGCTTGAAAAAGAATAGAAGCCGTCGGCGTCTGTAACTGCAGACTGTCTGTTGTCGTCGAGTACCACTACTGCGCCGGGCAACGGATTTTTCTCATAGTCGAGAATGCGTCCTTTGAGCAATCCTATAGCCGGGCTGTCTGCGCCCACCATGTTCAGGCCGCATGCCGACAGCCCCATGATAACTGAAATTACTTTTTTCATCTAATTCGTCGATTTGTGATTTCACGCCGCAAAATTCGCCATAGGTTGTTTCATGAAGTTATCAAAATTGTTGAATTTTTATTAAATGTTAGCGATTGTTAAATTTAGATTAAATATTTGTCAACATTTTGTTTAATGGCTGTTTGTGGGATGCGGCATGTGGCGCGATTTCATAAAAGTTTAAGCTTTTTGAAATATTTTTGAAACATCTTCTTGATTACTTTGCGCCGTAAAATATAGAAGTCATTTAAACTTTTTCTTTAATGTCTTCACAAACCATCTTCTTTAAGAATT
>CADFRV010000159.1 GCA_902836725.1 Muribaculaceae bacterium | reverse complement strand
CGTCTGTGAAGGCGGCCGACGGCACGTATACCTATTACACGACTCTCGCCGCTGCCCTTGCCGCCGCGCAGAGCGGCGACACCGTGACGCTGGTGGATAACACTACCCTGACCAACTCGGTCAAAATCGATAAAAGCATTACGCTCGACCTGAACGGCAAGACCATCCACTATACTGGCGAAAATCAGGCTACAGCCAATCCTACAATGTCTCATCGTGCGCTCAATGTGACGGGCAGCACAGTAACCATTAAGAACGGTGCTATCACAACTACCGTGGTCGGTACAATATATCCTCCGCAGAACAATCCTCAGGCCGAAGGCTCGGAGTTTGATGCCATTATTGTCAAGAGCGGCGCAAATGTGACGCTCGAAGACATGAACATCACGATCAACGATGTGCGTGGTTCTTGCCTGTATGTGTTTGATGGCGGCAAGGCGACCGTCAAGAGCGGCAGCTACACCAATGTAAACACGAGCGGTGACAAGCTCCTGCTGAACCAGGCGAATGTCGACACTCAGCTGATTTTCGTTGAGGGCGGCACCTTCTCCGGCAGAAACCCTGCGGAGGGTGATGACAATATGGGCGGAACCTTCCTCGCCGAGGGGTATAAAGCTGTAGAGAATGGCGATGGCACATGGGTCGTCCGCAAGAAGGAAAACAATGCACAGGTTGGCGGTAAAAACTATGAAGAACTTTCGGATGCCATCGAAGCATCTAACAGCATCGATAATACCATTACCTTAACCAAGAACACCACGGTTAAACTGGAAAATGGCGTTGCAAACGGAAGTGAGAAAAGTCGTAACATAACAATTAAGGGCGACGGTACGCAGACTGTGGATGTTATTACCCGAGCGATAAGCGCTGAGGGCGGTATGTTGAGCTATCAGCGCGGTTCTACTTTCACCTTCAAAAACGTGACCATTCAGGCAGGCGAAGGTAGCTTTGATGGCATCGTCTGCGACGAACTGGTCTACAATAATTGCATCATTAAAGGCAAGCTGACTCTGTATGGCAAGGCGACCTTCATTAACTGCACTTTTGAGAATGAGATGGCCAACCAGTATTCCATCTGGACTTGGGGCGGCACAGACGTGAGGTTTGAGGACTGCACCTTCAACACCAACGGTAAGGCCATCCTGCTTTACGGCCAGGCGACTGCTGAAAAACCCACCAATCTGACGGTAAGCAACTGCACCTTTAATGACCGCAACAATGGTTCTGCCGGTAAGGCAGCTATTGAAATCGGCAACGATTATAATGCGACCTATAGCCTGACTGTCACCAGCGCAACGGTCAACGGCTTTGCCGATGGCAAGAACACCGGCTCCAAGATTTGGGCCAACAAGAACAGCATGGATGCCGAACACTTAACTGTTATCATCGATAACAAGTACGTTCTTGGGACCGAGACCCCTAAGCAGACGGTTACGGTCGCTACGGCGGAAGAGCTGAAAGAAAAGCTGACAACGTTGACCTCTGCAGGCTCTGGAAACAATGTTATCAACATTGATGGTGATTTCCAACTGGCTAATGGCGAAACATGGACGCCTGTAACGGTCGATGGCTACAACGGTGCGGGTGTGATTACCATCAACGGAAACGGTCATACAATTAAGGGGTTAAACGCTCCTTTGATTGCAGGCGGCTTTGCCGGCAAGTCCGGCGTGGTCATCAAGGACTTGACGCTGGAGAATGTAACCATCAATGATACGACCAGCAATCAGGGAATCGGGGCTTTTATCGGCAATGTCGACTCCATGCCGCAAATTGACTTGGATAACTGTCACCTGATAAACAGCAATATCACCAGCACCGACGGCGCACGAGTGGGCGGTCTGATCGGCTGGACGTCCGGCTACAATAACCCGAACGATGGTCCTGTGAATACGTGTGTTTCCATCACAAACTGTTCCGTGGAAAACTGTGCAATCACGGCCAAGGGTTCAGTCGGCGCGATCATTGGCCACGCTGGTGCCAACCCTGCGACCTATCATACAATCACGGGCTGCACGGTCAAGGACTGCACGCTCACATCCACCGATGATGGCGGCTGGCGCGTCGGCGTAGTGGTCGGCACGGCTAATGTTGGTGAAGTGACCATCAAAAATATAACCACAGATAATAATACTGTCACACAGACGGGCAAGACTGCTCCGGAAGGTCAGAGCGACCTCTATGGTCGCTTCGTGCCGGGTGAGACCGGAAAACTGACCATTGACAATATCGAAATCAAGTAAAAGGCAGCCAAAAATCAAATCCGCAAGCGCCCGGGCACTGCTCGGGCGCTTGCCCTTTTTACCGCTCCATACCAGCCGCAGGCACGAAAGGGCGTAGCGCTCCCGCTTCGCTTTCCCGTGCCTGCGTTTTCTTTGCCCCTGTATCGCGGTGTACTTTCGCCTGAATGTAATCCGCTGAAAAAATTGCAAAATTCGACTGTTATCGCGCGAAATCAATTCATTTCGGTCGTCCATTGTAGATGAGGAGGGCAACACAAAATGGCTTTTATCGTGTATGATTGTCTTGCGGAGAACAAGAAAGGCACACGTCAATCCATGAGCTCCGGGGACTTGATGTAAAAGCACTAAAGTGAGAACTCTCATTACAGAGCGCGTGCGCCCCCCTGTTGATGCCGCTGTTTTTCCTAAATTTTATTTCTGAAAGGAGCGGTATCTATGCCGTTGTTCTATTATGTTTCTGACCACGAGAAGGATGCAATGCAGAAGCCCCTGGATGCCGAGCGCCTGCTGCGGATGCTCGGTGCTTCCGGCAAGCTGGCCGGCTTTCGCCAGGCGGCGTACATGATTGAGCGGGTGCGGGATAATCCCGAATATGTTCAGCTTATTACCAAGCGCCTTTATCGGGAAACTGCGCAGGAGTTTGACACATCGAGTAGCTGCGTGGAACGCAATTTGCGAACATTGGTTCAAACCTGCTGGAAGTATCCGGACCACAGCTTTCTTGACCTCATCACAGGTGCTCCGTTGATGCAGACGCCGACCAATACGCAGTTTATTGATATGCTGGCGGCATATCTCCGCGACTGAGGTATAGGAGGGAGAAAGGCGGCATCCTGCCGCCTTTCCCGATAGGACCTTTCGATGTTGCCGCCGGTTGGTATGGGCGCGCTGTGAGCAGTGCGCTCATGCGAGCTGGCGACAGCCGAGAACTGAATAGGTCAACCGGATACATTTGATGTGCAGCCCGAAAGGGAAAAGCCGTGCGAAAGGGACAGGCCATGATCCCGCTGAGAAAGGAGGAAAAGGGGGAGCGGTCCTTTGGCGCACAGCAGGCCGTGGCGGGCCTGTGGCGATGATCTGCACGTCAGGATAATGATACATTCGCCCAGCCACAGTCCGAGCGTGAAGCGGTCCTGACGGACCGTGAGCCGTCGCAGGCAATGGGGGCGATCTGCGAAACCCGCAGGGGGTGAGAGTCCCATGCAGGCGGTGCCAGCCGCCGTCCGGTTTGTTCCTGAAACCATGTCAGAACTCTACAAACAATATTTCAGAACCGCGTCCGCATGAGGACGCGGTTTTTGTCGAAAATTGCGTCCCACCATGAGACGCAATCCAATACCTAATCAGGAGGTTTTTTGATGGATAAAAACGAAACCGCTCCGCGCGTTGAAACGACATACAAGCTCGGTAATACCACCTATGTTGTAAATGGTATTTACGCCTCCAAGGGAGCTACTGCGACCGAAAAAATCAAGCGTTTACTTGACAGAGAAACGAAGAAGTAGACGTGCGAAAATTTGACGCTTATTTTTCCCCATCGTATAATATAAGTGTCAGTTTGGTCACACGGTAGCTGCCGGAATGGAGGCTTCAAATGAATAGGCAGCAGGAAAAAATCACCGCGCTTTATTGCCGCATCGACAGCGGTAAGCAGAACATACTCTTCGCTCAATATGAGCAAATGCGGTCCCTTTTGGACTATGCGCAGAAACACGCGCTTCCCAACCCTCATTTCTTCTGTGACTGGGGGTATAGCGGCACGACAGCCGGTCGACCGGAATACTGCCGTATGCTTCAGGCTGTCACAAGCGGTCATGTAGCAAACCTTGTTGTTGCGAAGCTCGACCGCCTGATCCGCGGAAATGTGCTGGATTGTGGGAGAGTTGTTAAAATGATGCTGGATAACAATGTGACATTGTATTCCATCGAAAAGGGCACAGAAGCAGCACACCAAGCTATATCCCTCGCAAATGCCATAGAAGTGGCATATCAAGAGAGGGGGAGAATGTGATGGCCGGCTATGCGAAATCCCTCATTGAGAAATGGGCTGCCCTATATGTCCGTCTTTCCCGTGATGATGACAACGATGGCGACAGCAACAGCATTTCCCATCAGGTCGAGATACTGACTAAATACGCCAAGGAGCATGGCATTGAGAACTTCAAGATATACAAGGACGACGGCTTTTCAGGGACGAACTTCAACCGCCCCGGCTTTCAGGAAATGATGGGCGATATTGAAAACGGCCTTGTAAGTATGGTCGTTGTCAAGGATATGTCACGCTTTGGCCGTAATTATCTTGAGGTCGGAATGTATACGGAGATACGCTTTCCCGAAATGGGCGTGCGCTTCATCGCCGTCAACGACGGCGTGGACAGCGAGCGCGAGGATAACGATTTCACGCCTTTTCGGAATATCATCAACGAATGGTATGCCAAGGACACGAGCAAGAAGATTCGCGCTGTATTCCGCAACAAGGGAATGTCTGGTCAGCGCATTTCCACGCAAACTCCCTACGGCTATCTCCGTAATGAGGATGGAAACCTGTATGTGGACGAGGAAACCGCGCCGAATGTCAGGTTGATCTTTCAACTCTGTGCCGAGGGAAACGGCCCCGGTAAAATCGCCCGTATGCTCAAGGAACAAGTGATACCTACGCCGGGGACACTCGAATTTCAGCGCACCGGACGAACAAGATGGTATCGTCCAGACGATCCCTGCCGATGGACTCCTGATACCGTTGCGGGCATTTTGGAGCAGGATAGTTATTTAGGCCGCACAAGTAATTTTAAGTTCAGCAGGGTTTCCTATAAGAGTAAGAAAAAAGTGGAGAACCCTCCGGAAAAATGGGTGACATTTGAGAACACACACGAAGCCATCATTGATGTTGAGTTGTGGAACGCCGTGCAAAAGATACGCTCCCAGCGCCGTCGGCCGACCAAGATGGGCGAGATGGGGATGTTCTCAGGCCTCACCTACTGCGCCGACTGTGGCGCAAAGCTATACCATTGCAGGACCGGCTCGTGGACCTATGAGCAGGAATGTTATAATTGCTCTACCCAAAAGTCTCATAAGGGGTGCTTCGGGCATTACATCCGCGCCGTGGTATTGGAACAGCTTGTGCTTCAAAACCTCCAGCGCGTCATTGCCTACGTTCAGGAGGACGAGAATGAGTTTGCGCAGCTTGTCATGCGAAACCAAACCGCAGCGCAAGAGGCAGAGCAGATGCAGACCAGACGCCTTTTAGAAAAGAATATGCGGCGCATGAACGAATTGGATACTATCATCCAACGGCTCTATGAGGATAACATCAGTGGAAAGCTGACGGATGAGCGTTTCAAGAAGCTATCCGAAGCCTACGAACAGGAGCAGGCGACTTTGCGGGAAAATGTTCCTTTGCTGGCTGCTCAACTACAAGACGCGGACGACAAAATGATGAACGTGCAGCATTTCTTAAAGGCGGTACGCAAATACACACAGCCGGAGAAGCTGACGGCCGCTATGCTGCGCGAGCTTGTAGAAAAAGTGGTGGTCTATGCGCCGGATAAATCCAGCGGGCATCGTGTCCAACGCATTGACGTGTACTATACATTCATCGGTAAAATAGATTTCTCACCGGAATATAGCAAAAAAGGAACAGCATGATACTTTCATACCATGCTGTTCCAACCGAAGAAGAAATGTTCTTTATCAGTAGACCGCTTCTCGGGGAGCCTTCTTTTTTGAAGATTTCGGAAACTTTTTGCTTTTGTGTTGCA
>CADFRV010000158.1 GCA_902836725.1 Muribaculaceae bacterium | reverse complement strand
TGAACCGGGTAAGGGAAGATATGTCTCTATTTTTGTCTTAAATGAAAGAGCCGTGCATAAACACCACTTTTTTTAATAACTTTGCACCTTGATAAAACACATCACACGAAGCGAAGCTAATATAAAGACATAATCCATTATTAGCAACCGTATTACAGTCCATCACCTCTAACACGCACTTAAATAAACGCAACATAATCTATGCGCAATTTGTATATATGGTATATATGAATTATATTTGCAAAAAACGAACTATGAATTCTACATCCACCGTGGGAATGCCCACACATCGAAAACTGATTGATATTCCGGAAAATGTATTTCAGGCGCTTAATATAAAAGCCGCTGCTATGGGAACCAATCTGAAAAATTATATTGAAGAACTTCTAATCCGTGAAATTGAGGATATGGACGATGCGGAAATCTACAAATATCTTGTATCGACACGTCCTGAAGGGAAAACCATGCTCAACAAACAGGAGCAGACAGACTTTGAGAAATGGCTTGAGAATCACCGCAAATGAAAGTAGCTTTTTCAAAAGAATTCGAGAAGGCTGTACGCAAGTTATCGGGGAAAATACTCCAGTCACTGATCAATGTATTAGACGAAGTAAAGGCCGCAAATTGCGTAGAGGAACTTACTGACTGCAAAAAGATTGAGACATTAGAAAATGTGTACAGATTGCGTATAGGTGATAAACGCGCTTTTTTTGTCTTGCATATAGAAATCGAAGGTGATCTTGTAAAATTTGAATATCTCTTTAACAGAGGCGAGGCTTACGACAAGAAGAATATGGAGCGACTTCGCAGACGCGACATTTAGCAGACTGCGCGTACTTACTTCTTAAGTTCTTTTTTATCAATTTATCATAGACCGTTTTCTTAAATTATCATTCTTTTGTTAACTTTGTGGGGTGCATACCCCAAGGTAACCCACAAAGCCAATGAACGACAAGAAACTGTTTCTTCTGGACGCATATGCGCTGATATACCGCGCATATTACGCACTTATACGAGCCCCGCGCATCACCTCCAAAGGGTTCAACACCTCCGCCATATTCGGATTCTGCAACACACTGCATGAGATTCTGCAAAAGGAGAATCCCACGCATATAGCGGTGTGTTTCGACCCGAAGGGGGGAACTTTCCGCCACGAGATGTATGCCGAATACAAGGCAAAACGTGAGGCACAACCGGAAGATATCACTCTCTCCATACCGATTATAAAAGAGATCATAGAGGCATACCGCATACCCGTTTTCGAGGTACCGGGATTCGAGGCCGACGATGTGATAGGCACACTCAGCCGCATGGCCACCGAACAGGGCTTTACCACCTACATGATGACTCCCGACAAGGATTACGGCCAGCTGGTGACTGACAAGGTATTCATGTACCGCCCGGCACTCAAGGGGAACGGTTTCGAAGTGCGCGGCGTGAAAGAGATCTGCGAGAAATATGGCATACAGTCACCCTGTCAGGTCATAGACCTGCTCGCACTCGAGGGTGATGCCATCGACAATATTCCGGGATGCCCCGGTGTAGGCCCCAAGACCGCCGCCAAACTCATCGGTGAGTTCGGATCAGTCGACAATATGCTTGCCAATGCCGCCTCCATAAAAGGGGCGCTCGGCGAGCGCATACGTGCCAACGCCGACAATATCCGCTTCTCAAGAGAACTTGCCAGAATACGCACCGACGTGCCGGTGGAGGTGGATTTCAACACCCTTGTCAGGGAACCGGAAGACACGGCCCGTCTCCGCGAGATCTTCACCCGCATGGAATTCAAGAGCTTCCTTCCACGCCTCAAAGGTGGAGAGCCGGCAGCACCCAAGGCCACCCCGCAGCCGCCGTCGGAACCGCTCACACTGTTTGATTTCGTAAACGACGCCCAGGACCTCCCTGCCGCACAGCCCTCTATACCGACCCACTATGCCGAATGTGAGGAAAATGCCGTCGCCACGGAAATAGATGCCAGCATAAAAGCGGGCACTGTCGGCATCGCCCTCTATGCCCCCGGGTCGGAGGCTATGTCGGCAACCTTATCCGCCATTGCCATCAGCCGTAAGGAGGGCACCGCACAGCTCATACGCATACCTTCCGGAAAAGAGGAACGCAACAAGACAATGGGGTTGCTCGCGCCCCTGTTCACCACACCGGCGGTAACTCTGGTAAGCTACGACATAAAACGCGACATGGTGCTTCTGCGCCGCGAAGGGATAGAGCTGACATCATCCTATGCCGATATCTCGCTATCCCACTATGTGCTGCAGCCCGAGATGCGCCACCGTCTGTCAGACATAGCCCTCAATGTGCTCAACTACCATACCGCCGAGTATGAGGAGGGAGCCACACCACGCAAACCGTTTGCCGTGATCCCGCCGCAGGAGCTGAAAGACACGCTGTGCGAACAGGCCGACATAACCCTGCGCCTGCACAGACCGCTGCTCGAACTGCTTGAAAAAAACGGACAGCTCGCGCTTGTCAACGACATAGAACTGCCGCTCGCCCGCGTGCTTGCGGATATGGAATGGACCGGCGTGCGCATCGACACCGGCGAACTGAACACCCTTTCCATACAGCTCACCGCACGCGCCAAAGAGCTTGAGGAGGAGATCTACACCCTTGCGGGAGAGCGCTTCAACCTGTCATCCCCCATGCAGGTAGGCGAGATACTTTTCGGGAAACTGCAGCTCGATCCGAAAGCCAAGCGCACCAAGACCGGAAACTTCTCCACCACCGAAGAGATCCTTGAGAAACACCGCCAGAACCATCCCATCGTCGGGCTGATACTCAAGGACCGTAGCCTGCGCAAACTACTCAGCACCTACGTGAACGCCCTCCCGGAACTGGTAAACCCCGTAACCGGCAAAATACACACTACATACAACCAGACTGTGACGGCTACAGGGCGCATCAGTTCCACCAACCCCAACCTGCAGAACATACCCATCCGCACCGACGACGGCCGCGAGGTGCGACGCGCCTTCATCGCCGACGAAGGGTGCGTGGTGCTCTCGGCCGATTACTCGCAGATAGAACTCCGTCTGCTCGCCTCACTCTCGGAAGACCCCGAACTTACCGCCGCCTTCCGCGAACGGCTCGACATACACCGCGCCACCGCCGCCAAGATCTATCATATACCATATGATGAGGTGAACGACACCCAGCGGCGCACTGCCAAGACCGCAAACTTCGGCACCGTCTACGGTATCTCGGCATTCGGCCTCTCGGAACGGCTCAACATACCCCGTGCCGAGGCAAAGGCGCTTATCGACGGATATTTCCGCACATATCCGCATATCCGTGAATTCATTGACAAGTCAACCGAAACCGCACGGGAGAAGGGATATGTATCCACCATAATGGGGCGCAAACGCTATCTGCCCGACATAAATTCCCGCAATGCCACAGTGAGAAGCTATGCCGAACGCAATGCTGTGAACGCGCCCATACAGGGATCGGCGGCCGACATCATCAAAATAGCCATGATCCGCATATTCGACGAACTCAACGCCCGCCATATGCGTTCAAAAATGGTAATGCAGGTGCATGACGAACTGATCTTCAACGTGCCCCTCGACGAGGTGGCGGAACTTCAGGAGATTGTGACCCGACTCATGGAAGGGGCGTTCAACGGAGCTGTACCGCTTGAGGTGGCCTCAGGTGTAGGCACCAACTGGCTTGAGGCGCACTGAGACCCGCAATCGCCCTCTCCATCCCCCATCCCGGACCGATCTCCGGGATGATCCCCCTACCTTTCCGATCCATGATTACTAACAGAACAAAGACAACCTTTCGATGAACGAACATCCGGAAAACGACCCCAGATATACTGGCCTGAACGTAAATGCAGGCGTGAGCCAGCCCCCAGTGGTAAACCCCTATCTGAAACCGCGCCGCAGGGCTGCCCTTCCGGATGCCGCAGACCTTGTGGAAGGGATCCTCAGGGGGGACGTGACCCGTCTGGCCAAAGCCGTGACTCTCGTGGAGAGCATAGCGCCGGCACATCAGGCCATAGCGCGCGAGGTAATTGAAAAATGCCTCCCCTACTCCGGCAACAGCCGACGGATAGGCATCACCGGAGTGCCCGGTGCAGGAAAATCCACGTCGATCGACGTATTCGGCCTCCATGTACTCAAAGATGGTGGCAAACTCGCCGTACTGGCCATCGACCCCTCCTCCGAACGCTCCAAAGGGAGTATCCTCGGCGACAAGACACGCATGGAGAAGCTATCGGTACACCCATCGGCATTCATCCGACCCTCACCCTCGGCCGGCTCACTCGGAGGAGTGGCACGCAAGACCCGCGAGACCATTGTGCTCTGCGAGGCCGCAGGCTATGACAATATTTTCGTTGAGACCGTGGGGGTGGGACAGAGCGAGACCGCCGTACACCCGATGGTCGATTTCTTCCTGCTCATACAGGTAGCCGGCACAGGCGACGAGCTGCAGGGGATAAAACGCGGCATCATGGAGATGGCCGACGGCATCGTCATCAACAAGGCCGACGGAGACAACATTGACCGCGCCCGTCTGGCACAGGCACAGCTCCGGTCGGCACTCCACCTCTTCCCCACTCCCCCATCGGGATGGAGCCCTGAGGTACTCACCTATTCCGGCTATTTCGAACTCGGAATTGCCGAAGTATGGGACATGATTGACCGTTATTTCAAATTCGTGAAAGAGAACGGCTACTTCGACAGGCGCCGCCACGAACAGGCCCGTTACTGGATGTACGAGACCATCGACTCCGAACTGCGCCGACGCTTCTACGATGATCCCGAGCGCGCCGCCCGCATCGCCACATGCGAGCGCCTCGTGCTCTCCAACCGCCTCAGCCCCTTCGCTGCCGCCGCACAGTTGCTTGAAAAATAGAAGTAAGAAGAAAGAGCATTAGAAGTCAAGCAAGAATAGAAATAAGAATTTGAGAAATAAGAAATTGAGAAACTTGATACCTCTGATATCTCTGATTTTTCTGATTCCTCTGATCCCTTCCCCAAAATATTACCTCTAACAATCACCCTCTCCCTTAAATATGAAAAAACTCGCCATATACCGCACAGACCCTTGGCTCGAGCCATATGCCGACGCCATCGAAGGACGCCACCAGGACGCCATCAGAAAGGAAGCCGAACTCACTTCCCGCTGTCACTCACTGAAAGATTTCGCCAATGCGCACCAGTATTTCGGACTGCACAAGCAGGGAGACTGGTGGGTGTTCCGCGAGTGGGCGCCAAACGCCACACAGATTTACCTCGTAGGCGATTTCTCCGACTGGGAAGAGAAGCCTGCATTCTCGCTCAAACCGCTCAAGGGTGGAGTATGGGAAATTCATCTCCCTGCCGACTCCATCCGTCAGGGACAGCTTTACAAAATGAGCGTCCACTGGCCCGGCGGCCAGGGGCTGCGCATACCTGCATACGCTACCCGTGTGGTGCAGGACGACAACACACACATCTTCTCCGCACAGGTATGGGAAAATGCCCCTTACAGATGGAAAGTCGACAATTTCGTGCCTGATACACGTCCGCTCCTCATCTATGAGTGCCACATAGGGATGGCCCAGGAGCGCGAGGGTGTAGGCACATATGTGGAATTCCGCGACAAGATACTGCCGCGCATCGCCGCTGACGGATACAACGCCATACAGATAATGGCCATACAGGAACATCCCTATTACGGATCGTTCGGATATCACGTGTCGAGTTTCTTCGCAGCTTCAAGCCGTTTCGGCACCCCGGAGGAGCTGAAGAGCCTGATCGACCGCGCCCATGAACTGGGCATAGCAGTGATAATGGACATAGTGCACAGCCATGCCGTGAAAAACGAGAACGAAGGTCTGGGACGCCTCGACGGCACCGGCAACCTCTACTTCTACGGCGACCACCGCCGCGAGCATCCGGCATGGGACTCCCTCTGCTTCGACTACGGCAAGAACGAAGTGCTCCACTTCCTGCTCAGCAACTGCAAGTACTGGCTCGAGGAATACCGCTTCGACGGCTTCCGCTTCGACGGCGTAACCTCCA
>CADFRV010000157.1 GCA_902836725.1 Muribaculaceae bacterium | reverse complement strand
CCGCCGTTTTTGCCGGCGGCAAGGTCGTCGGCCACAATCTGTTCTACAAAGTTCAATCCTTTGGCTCCTTCTGCCGGAGCTTCCTTATCGATATTCTCTGCCATATGTGAATAATGTATAGTTGTCTGTCATAATAGCCGGCTCCCGGAAATGTGTGGCGTGATCCCGCCTCCGGTACGGTCTCGTTTAAAGTACAAAGGTAAGCAGATTTCCCGTATAATTGTTAGAGCCGATACAAAAAATTCAATTTCTTGTCACCCTCAGGAAAGAATTCAGGAAAAGTGCGGCTGCCATAAACAGCGATACCGAGAAACTCAGCACAATGCCGTAAACGCCCAGCCCGCATGGGAAAGCCAGGATCCAGGTTGATGTCAGTCCGAAAACCACATAGCTTACAAAGGCGATCCAAAGCATCGGCATCACATGCGACGTGCCCCTGAGCGCATTGGCGAAAGTCACCTGTGTGGCATCCCCGAGCTGATAAAGCACCAGCGGGAACACGAGTGTATATGCTACAGAGAGCACTGCGGTATCGGTTGTAAACGCGCCCATCAGCTGTTTCGAAAAGAATATGAAAATCAGGGAAGACAACGCGGCGAAACAAAGCATGACCGCATAGCCGTCGAAAGCCACACGCCGGCACATCGCTTCCGCAGAAGGCGCATCCCCTTTGCCGCTGCCGTCAGGAGCCAGATAGCCGCGCGCGTTGGATACCAGTACGGCGATCGCAGTCCCTATGCTGTAATATATACAGAACCCGAGGGTACCCACAACCACTATAATCTGAAATGCCGCCAGAGGCACCTTCCCGATCCATCCGGCCATTACGGCGCACAGCGAAAACGCGGATGTCTCGAATGTCATTTGCAAAGCCACAGGCCATGAGGTTGCCGCAACGTTCCTGATATCTTTGGAAACAACACCCGGATCCGGCTTGCGCAGGAATGCATCGCGGTATGGAGCACCGGCACTCCCCTTCAGAAAAATAATGATTATGGCCAGGGGCGCCACTATACGTGCCCCGAGCGTAGAAAGTCCGGCACCTGTCAGTCCGAGTTCAGGACATCCCCAGTTACCGAAAATCAAGGCATAATTACCCAATATGTTCCCCAGATTGCATGCCAGAAGGATCCACATCGGCATGGAGGTATTGCGCACCGCATAACTCCATTGCGCGAATGCATTGAACAGCGTCATGGGCAGAATAGAGGACAGGAATATCAGATAATAGGGACGTATCAACGGCAAAAGCTCCTCCGGCTGCCCCATCCGGGGAATATAATTGTAGAGTGCGCCCATGATGGCGGTAAGCAGCAGCCCCGCAATCAGATTGGCGATGACACCGGCACGGAGTGTCTGGCCGATCCTTTCAGCCTTACCCTGTGAGAAAAGCAATCCGATAAGCGGCGTCAGCCCATATGAGAACCCCATCGCACAAAGCATAGGGATATTGAACAGGTTGATCACAAACGAAGCGGAGGCAAGCGCCTCCGTAGAATACCGTCCGACCATTATATTGTCGGCGAAACTGACAAGAATAAGCCCTACCTGCGAGATCAGCACAGGCAAGGCGAGCCGCAGTATCGAAAGACAACGACGTATCATAATAATGCGATATGATGGTGATTTTTCAAGAACCGCAAAGTTACTAATTTTTCACCACATATCATATTGCAGGGAACGCCTCAGAGGGAGCGACGCAAAGCCGGAAACGCGAATATGCCGATACAGAAAAGCGTAAGCAGCATCAGTATGGCAGCAGTCACTACCGTCTGCACCGTAAGCCCCTCCGTAAGGGTTGTATGCAGCGAATAGCCCCAGGCCGCAAAGATGCCGAGTATTCCGAATATATAGCATAGCACCTCAGCAAGCGATTTCTTCCTCCTCACAGGCTTGTCAGGCAGGCGGTTCATAACCTTGCGTATGAACCAGGGATCAACCGGGGCATCAGGCAAACGGTCGTGCATCAGTTGCCGCAAATCCTTGTCTATGTTGTTTGCTTTTCTCATAATCAATTGTTTTTTAAAAATCCTGCGAGATGATTGCGTCCACGGCTCAAATGCGATTTTACTGTTCCCTCCGGCATGCCTGTTATCTTGCATATCTTCTTTATAGGCATATCCTCGAGGTAAAACAGAAGCACAACCATCCGCTCATCTGGTGGCAGAACGCGTAATGCAGCGGCGACATCCATACTGGCATCGGCCTGTTGCTGTCCGCCGCTCACTGCGGTATCTGCGACACATTGCGGCCATTCTTCTCCCAACGGTTCGGGAACCTGTTTGCGACGATTGCTCACGAACTCGTTTACGGCGATCCTGAAAAGCCATGTGCGGAAACCAGACAGTCCCTTGAACGATCTGACACCGATCCACGCTTTCAGAAACGTCTCCTGGGCAAGATCATCCACAAGCGATGCATTTCCGCCTGTGAGATTCAGCAGAAAACGCCTGAGCGCCTCCTGGTGCAGCTCCACCAACCGCGAAAACGCATCGCGGTTGTCGGCAGCTGCACAGAGTGCAAGCAGTTTCATTTCTTCGAACTTGCTCAAGGGATGATTCTGATTTAAAGTTAAAGTTCCGGTAATACTGTCTGCGATCCTTTATCTGACATTTTCCTGGTCAGAGGGCATCGGAGGAGGACACGGCCCGTTGAAATTCTGCGGGCGTCCGCTATTGGGATCAGAGCCGGCACCCATATTATCCGAAGGATTGTAATTGCCGTATCGGGGCTGCTGCATGTTCATATTATTGTATGGCGCGCCTCCGAAACGTCCGTCCCCCTGATAGTTCTGCGGTTTCTGGACATTACGCTGTTTGTATGCTCCAGGCACATAATAGTAGGCGATCATCCTTCCGACACCTAAGAAAAAGGGGATACCACCGCAGAGAAAACCAACACCTACATTGCGGTTGAATGAGAAAAACAGAAGGATCGCTAATCCGATGGCAATAAGCGTCATGGCCGAGCCGAACATTTTGGGATCACGGGATGCTTCCGGCACTACACGCATCCCGAACATCTTGCCGCCGGTGTCATCTGACGGATATACAACTCCACCGCCGTCGTTAGCTGTTCCGTTCTGGGAGAGATATCCTGTATAGAACGCGTCAGGAAGCTGATAATTCTTGTCTATCGCCTTGGAAATTATATCGTTTCTTGCGGTGTTTTTCTTCATAAAGAACACCATCAGGATAATTAGCGCCAATATTATAGTCACACATGGCACAACAAAGGCAACCGAAATCGAGACAATCTTTATGGCAGCCTCCATTTTTGACGGTTTGCCGAACAAATCATCATCATCGTCCATGTAATCCCTGCCGTCATGGCTGAAAACGGCGTCCATTACATCGCCTACCTTATAGGCCACACCGTTGTATACCACAAATTCGCCGTCATCATCTGTACGCAGCAGATGGGTCTCCCCCGGTTTGAACTCTTCCCCCGCAGCCAAAACTACCGGCGCGGCCGTATCTACCTGCATGACAGGAGGGGTGATAACAGCGGTATCGGAAACCGTTGCCGCACTCTGCGCTACAGACACCAGCGATGCCATCACGCATAAAATTGTAAATAAGATCTTCTTCATATCGTCGCAAATTATAATTAAATCATTCTTTCACAATTCATCGCCCCATGTCCGGGCCCGAATTCAACAGTTAGACGCAGCACCCTGCAAGAAAGGTTGCAAGTTACGCAAAAATTTTTCCATTTCCGATTTTTCCCGTTACTTTGCAGTCTCATACATTACTATTACGAATGGTCACTTTCCCTAATGCTAAAATAAATCTCGGCCTTGACGTGCTCCGCAAACGTCCGGACGGCTATCATGATCTTCAGACTGTCATGATGCCGGTAGGCTGGACCGATATTCTGGAAATCATACCCGGAAAAGAAGCTGACAGCCTGACCGTAACAGGACGCCGCGTGGATTGCCCGCCGGAAAAGAACCTTGTAATGAAAGCGGTGCGTGCCTTGCGGGAGACTGTGGACTTCCCTCCGGTCGATATATATCTGCACAAAATAATACCCGACGGCGCCGGCCTTGGAGGAGGATCGGCAGACGCGGCATTCACGCTCAGCACCCTAAACAGCCTTTTCTCCCTGCAGCTCGGTTCCGACAAACTTGCGGAAATCGCCTCAGGCATAGGCGCCGACTGCCCGTTTTTCATCTATAACCGGCCGATGCTGTGCGAAGGCACAGGCACCATTATGCGCCCTATAGACATCTGTCTGCCGCAGAATGCAAAAATCGCACTGATAAAACCACCTGTATCGGTCTCAACCAAGGAAGCATATGCCAGCGTGCATCCACACATACCTGCCACTCCCCTTCCTGTGCTTTTGCAAGAGCCCGTTGAAAGATGGCAGGCCGCTGTAAAAAACGATTTCGAGACATCCGTTTTCCCGAAATATCCCGTTATCTCGGAGATCAAAAACGGAATGATGGAAATGGGTGCGTTATATGCCTCGATGAGCGGAAGCGGATCGGCCGTATTCGGAATTTTCGTGAATGACAATATTTCCGAACAGCTGTCAGACCGCTTTTGCGGATGCGACATCTTCGTCAGTAATCTGATGTAAACTCTTGACACCGTTTTTTTGTTTTTTCATTAAAAGCATATAATTGATACGCCATGGTGCCGAATTACCTCAAAAGCATCTTTTGGCAACATTTTTGCATGTATAATAATTATGTTCCGAAAAAGACAAAAAACATCACGACATATGAACCGTAACGAACACAACAAGCGTCACGACAACGACGCCGACCAGGCACAGAAAGGAAAACAACCCATTATAGAAGATCCCGAAGTTGAAATCTCCGACCTTCCGACAGACGGTACTCCCGA
This sequence comes from Muribaculaceae bacterium, assembly GCA_902836725.1. Taxonomy (GTDB): domain Bacteria; phylum Bacteroidota; class Bacteroidia; order Bacteroidales; family Muribaculaceae; genus UBA7173. Next base: position 1,174 of record CADFRV010000157.1, on the reverse strand, counting down.
AACAAGCGATATGGAAGCCGAAGAAGACGGATCTGAACTCGAGGCTTTGAAAAATCTCCTCGCAAACAAAGAGGAGGAAGTGGAGAAAGAGAAAAAAGAATATCTTTTCCTCATGGCGGAATTCGACAACTTCCGCAAACGGACCATACGCGAACGCGCCGATCTTATCAAGAGCGCCGCTGAGAAAGCTCTTCAAGGAATTCTGCCGATTATCGACGATTTCGAGCGCGGTCTTGATGCGATCAAGGACACCTCCGATGCAGAAGCCGTAAAAGAAGGGATGCGTCTTATTTACACTAAATTTATAAAATATCTCGCAGACAACGGTGTGAAGGAGATCCAGTCGACTGGCGCACCTTTTGATACCGAACTGCATGAGGCTGTGGCGATGGTTCCGGCCGAGAACGAGGAAGAAAAAGGACTTGTAAAAGATACAGTCCAGAAAGGATACATGCTCAACGACAAAGTTCTGCGCCACGCCAAAGTGGTCGTATCCCAATAAAGCTACCCCAATAACCCGACACGAAAATGGATAAAAAAAGAGATTATTACGAAGTGCTTGGGGTAAGCAAGAACGCTACCGCCGACGAAATAAAAAAGGCTTACCGCAAGCTCGCCATCAAATATCATCCCGACAAGAACCCGGATGACAAAGCCGCCGAAGAGAAATTCAAGGAAGCGGCCGAGGCATATGAGGTTCTTTCCAACGACGAGAAACGCCAGAAATATGACCAGTTCGGTCACTCTATGGGTCCCCAGGGATTCGAGGGATTCGGAAACGGCGGATTCAGCGGCGGCGGCATGTCAATGGAAGATATTTTCGCCCAGTTCGGCGATATCTTCGGCGGCCACTTCAGCGGCGGATTCGGTGGATTTGGTGGAGCCACAGGTTCCCGCTCGTCGCGCCGTCGCCAGAAACCGCAGCGCCGCGGATCAGATCTGCGCATCACCGTAAAACTTACCCTCAAGGAAATAATGACCGGGGTAGACAAAACGCTCAAGATACCGACCTGGGTAAAATGCGACCACTGCAACGGCACAGGCGCCAAAGACGGCACGGCATTCGTCACCTGTCCCACCTGCCACGGCAGCGGCACTGTAAGCCAGGTAGTACAAGGCATCTTCGGCCCCCAGGAAGCTGTGGGCGTATGTCCGCAGTGTGAAGGAGACGGCA
>CADFRV010000156.1 GCA_902836725.1 Muribaculaceae bacterium | reverse complement strand
AATCAGCTCAAAAACAGCCTCAAATTCTTTTCGAAGAAAAAGTTTAAATGACTTCATTGAATTCAACTTAGCATTTATGCGTGGAAAGGTAAGAAACATGTTGTGCCTTGTCGTAGGGCTTATGTTTGCCGTATATGGCGGCGATATGCATGCCGCGAGCGGCTATTCAAACACAAGATGGGAGACCGGCGGTGACGGCGCCATAAAATGGAGCGTGGCGGATGATGCGCCGCACTATGACCATATAGAGATGAGCGGCGAGAAGGTTTCTGCTGTGCTCCGTTACGGGGTCAATGCCGACGGATCTTTCTCAATGGAGCGCTCGGTGGTATGGCCGATGCTGCGTACAGTCCCGAATAATACGCATGCGAGTCTTACGCGGCGTTTCGCCACCGATTTTCTTGACGGGCTCATGGTAAACCGGCAGACGCTTAACAACGAACATGTGGACAGCGTGAGGCTCGACGGCAAACTTACAGTGACGAGCCGCTTTACGGTGGGGCACAACCGCGCGGTGAAGGAGAAACGCGATCTGGCGCGCACCGTTGAGGTGAGGCGCACCTATTTCCCTTCTCCGACAAAGGCGATGCTGTGCGAGCGCTATGTGCTGAGGAATATAGGGGAAAAGAATGTTGAGGTGGTGGTGCCTGCCGTGCGTTCGGTTTACGAGACACCGGAAAAGGATGGTGTGGACGGTGTATACACTCTGGTTGCGGCTACAGGAAATGACAAGGCTGTCACGAAAGTGCTTGCTCCCGGTGAGGAGATGAGCTTCGGCGCCACCATCCAGGGATACAAGGCAGGGGAAAGCGAGGCAAGGATCTCAGTGGATGACGAGCTTGCCGCGCGCGACAGTTTCTGCCGGCAGATGCGCGGCAATCTTGTCTTTGAATCGCCTGACAAGGTGCTTGATACCGAATTTGCCTTTGCAAAGATACGCGCATGCGAGAGTATTTTCCGTACGAAGGGCGGGCTGATGCAGGGTCCCGGCGGTGAATCATATTATGCGGCGATATGGGCCAATGACCAGGCGGAATATATCAACCCGTTTTTCCCTTATATAGGTTACGATACCGGTAACGAATCGGCTGTGAACGCTTTCAGGCATTTCGCCCGTTTCATGAACGACGAGTACCGTCCGATCCCAAGCTCAATCATCGCCGAGGGTGATGATTTCTGGAACGGCGCGGGCGACAGGGGTGACTGCGCTATGATCAGTTACGGAGCCGCCCGCTACGCTCTGGCACGGGGTGACCGTGAGGAGGCGCTGCAGCTCTGGCCGCTGATAGAGTGGTGCCTGGAATATTCGCGCCGCAAGACAAACGAAGCGGGTGTGGTGGCTTCGGACAGTGACGAACTCGAGGGACGTTTCCCCTCGGGTGATGCCAATCTATGCACCTCCTCGCTGCACTACGACGCTCTTCTCAGTGCCGCATATCTTGCCGACGAACTGGGGAAAAAAGATCTCGGGCGCCGTTACCGCCACGAGGCCGCGGCGCTGCGTGCCGCTATCGGCTCGCATTTCTCGGCGGAAGTGGAGGGATTCAGCACCTACCGCTATTATGCCGGCAACGATGTGCTGCGGTCATGGATCTGCATGCCTCTGGTAACGGGTATCTTCGACCGCAAGGAGGGGACGGTGGAGGCGTTGCTTTCTCCGAAACTGATGACTTCTGACGGGCTTCTGACGCAGAGCGGCACCTCCACTTACTGGGACCGCACGACGCTTTATGCCCTCCGCGGTATCTTTGCCGCAGGGGAGCGGGACAGGGCGCTCGATTTCATGAAGCGTTATTCGGCCACCAGGCTTCTCGGCGACCATGTGCCGTATCCGATCGAGGCGTGGCCGGAAGGGAACCAGAGGCATCTGTCTACGGAAAGCGCCCTTTACTGCAGGATAGTGACTGAGGGGATGTTCGGCTTGCGTCCTACGGGGCTGCGGTCTTTTGCCATGACGCCTCAGCTTCCCGAGGGGTGGGACCATATGGCTCTGCGACGCATCTGCGCTTACGGGGTGGAGCCGTTCGATGTGGTAGTGACGAGGAAACCCGGTAACTCCGGCAAACTCCTCGTGTCGGTTGAACGCTCCGGGAAGGCGCTTCACCGCTATACCGTCGGGAACGGTGAGACAGTGCATGCCAAAATGAAATAAGCGCTGTACATAACTATTGCAACTTGAAATCTAATAAACCATCAATTATGTCAAATCGAATTTTGCCTGTGGTTCTGGCGCTGTTGCCTGCGCTGGCCATGGGAGCCAAGGATTATCAGCTTCAGTCTCCGTCGGGAAAAATAGTGGCGGATATAAGCGCCGACAAGGAACTGCGTTATTCAATCAGCTACGGGGGACAGTCAATGCTGGCTCCTTCAGCTGTGTCGATGACACTTTCAGACGGCACCGTTGTGCCGGGCGATAAGGTAAAAGTGAAAAAGGTGACACGCGCAAGCGGGGATGTAACGTTGCCGTCGCCTCTTTACCGCAGGAGCGAGGTGCGCGACAACTACAATGCGCTGACCCTGCAGCTCGCCCAGGGATGGGAAGTGCAGTTCAGGGCATATGACGACGGTGTGGCCTACCGTTTCGTGTACACATCGAAGAAACCTCTGGAGATAGAAAGCGAGATGGTGGAATATGTGTTCCCGGCTGATTATACGATGACAGTGCCTTATGTGAGAAGCGGCAACGACGGTGATTTCAACTCACAGTGGTTCAACTCGTTTGAAAACACATATACTGTAACTCCCGTATCAGAACTGAATTGTGGCAGACTGTCGTTCCTTCCTCTGGTGGCTGACACCGGCAACGGTGTGAAGCTGTGTGTCACCGAGACCGATCTCAACGCTTACCCCGGCATGTATCTCGCCAAAGGTGACGGGAACACGCTCAAGGGATATTTCGCGCCTTATCCTACGTCTGTGGAGGCCGGTGGCTACAACAATATCCAGGGTGTGGTAAAGGAGCGTGCCTCCTACATCGCCAAGGCCGACGGCGCCCGCGCTTTCCCCTGGCGTGTGGCTGTGATAGGATCTGATACCGACATAGCTTCCTCTGATCTGAGCTGGCTGCTTTCCGAGCCGAGCCGTATCGCTGATGTCAACTGGATCAAGCCCGGCAAAGTGGCATGGGACTGGTGGAATTACTGGAATATAATCGGTGTGGATTTCGAGGCCGGTGTCAACACGGCCACATACAAGCATTACATAGATTTCGCCTCTGAGAACGGTATCGAATATGTGATAATAGATGACGGATGGGCTGCCGGAAAAGGGGAGGACCTTATGGTGATAAATCCCGACATAGATCTGGAGGCCATTCTGGCACATGCTGCCAAGAAGAATGTGGGTATCATACAGTGGGCAGGATATGGCGCTTTCAACCGCGATATGGATGCGATATGCAGGCATTATGCCGGCATGGGTGTGAAAGGCTTCAAAGTGGATTTCATGGACCGCGACGACCAGCTTATGACCGGTTTCAACCACAAGGCTGCCGAGACTGCCGCAAAATATGGTCTGCTGCTTGACCTCCACGGCACACACAAGCCTGCGGGTCTTAACCGCACATGGCCAAATGTACTTAACTTCGAGGGTGTGCATGGTCTGGAGCAGATGAAATGGAGCCCCGGCACCGTGGATCAGATGAAATATGACGTCACAATCCCGTTCGCCCGTCAGGTGGCCGGTCCGATGGACTACACGCAGGGTGCCATGCACAATGCGACCCGCAGCAGCTATTATCCTTGCGGACAGCAGCCTATGAGCCAGGGTACACGATGCCATCAGCTTGCATTATACATGGTGCTTGACGCTCCGCTGAACATGCTTTGCGATTCTCCGTCGAATTACCGCAAGGAACCTGAGTCGACAGCTTTCATCGCCGATGTGCCTACTGTGTGGGATGAGACGCGCGTGCTTGACGGTAAGATCGGGGAGTATATCGTGACCGCGCGCCGCAAAGGTGACACCTGGTGGATCGGTGGTATAACAGACTGGACCCCGCGCGACATTGAGGTGGACCTTACTCCTCTCTCACTGGGAGCAGGGAGCAGAATGGAATTGTTTGCCGACGGCGTGAATGCCCACCGCAATGCCAACGACTATGTGAAGAGCGACATGTCTGTGGCTCCGGGAAGCAAGATGAAGTTCCATCTGGCTCCCGGCGGCGGTTTCGCGGCTAAAATAAGGAAGTAACAGCTTCCGAAGAGGTATTAAAACAGACGTTCCGTTCAATTATGCGGGGCGTCTGTTTGTTTTTATTGCTGTCCGTTAAACCCAGAATACAACAATATATCTTCAATCTACCTTTTCATCAACATGAGGTTGTCACAGCGAGCCGCCGGAGGTGGCGTATATGATTGCAGAAAGGGGCGGAGAAAAAAGAGGAAAAATTTTTTAAATATAGAATTGTTAGCTAATTTTGTGGCCGATTTTTACGGAGAACTAAGGCGCTGTGATTTAGCGTGTTTGTGTCTATTCCGTGTTATTGCGTTATAAGAGAGATTTTTACTTGTTCATAAATTTTATTTAATCAACAGCGAAGATTAACACAAAAAGGTTATGTCAAAGCATTACTCAAAGGGGCTAATTTTCTCACTGCTGGCGTGTGTTGCATCACCATCTTATGCCGATGTGGTATCGGTGGAAAGTGCCAAGCAGGTTGCTGCCGAGTTTTTCAGTGCGTGCAGTCAGGAAAGATTAGCTTCGGCAGATGCACTTGAACTGGTTTACACAAGCGGTTCTGCTTCCCGTCCGCTTTATTATGTGTTCAATGCCCGTGAAGGGAAGGGGTTCATCATTGTTTCGGCTGAGGACTGCACCACTCCGGTACTCGGTTACTCGGTGGACAACAGCTACAATGCCTCGTCTGCGCCGGCGGCAATGAAATGGATGATGTCCGGTCTGGAAAATGAAATCAAGGCAGCTCCGTCGTTGCAGCGCCGCGTGGATGAGACAGAGTTCCGCCGGATGGCACGCAAGGCCGGCCGTGGGACTTATGACCGTATCCTCCTCGCCACTCCGTCGTGGAGCCAGGAAGCCCCGTTCAACAATTCGATTCCCGGGCACCCGCTTGTGGGATGTGTGGGCACCGCTATGGGTATGATAATGAAATATCACGAGTATCCCGAGCGTGGCACCGGAAGCTACAACGGTGTGAATTTCGATGTGGCATATGACTGGGACAACATGCGCATGGACAATTACCGTGCGGGCTATTCCCAGGCAGAGGCAGATGCCGTGTCCACTCTGCTGTACCATACGGCGACCAGTATCGGCACACAGTTCGGTTTTTCCGGCTCGAGCGCGTATGAGGTCAAGGTGCCGGCAGCTATGATCAATTATTTCGGTTATGATCCAGGCATTTCCTATAAGAAACGTTCTGAAGTATCCACTCAGGCGGAATTCGACCGCCTTGTTGCAGAGGACATCAAGGCCGGGCGTCCGGTTCTGTACTGTGGCCAGGATTTGACAGCGGGCCACGCCTTCGTGGTGGATGGTTTTGATCCGGTAAGCAACATGATCCATGTGAACTGGGGCTGGGCAGGTGCCGACGGCAACAACAATGGCGGATGGTATGCGAGCACGGCTCTTAACCCGAATGTGAGCCAGCAGCATAGTTTCAACAACCTGACAACCATCATCTACAATATCAAGCCCGGGAACGGCAAAAACTCGATGTGGTCTCCGATCCATATCACAGCCGACGGCTCCCAGGAGGGTATGTGCTCAGACCTTACAGGCGCTCTTGAAAGCGGCAAGTCATTCACTGTGCGCGTAGGTAACCTGAAGAATCTCAGCTATGAGAGATTCAGCGGCAAGATAGCTGTGGCTCTCTTTAGCGCGGAGGGTGAGTTCAAGTCTCTCCTTAGCAATCCTGACGGTTTCACTCTTGACGGAATGGCTCTTTTCAGCCGTGCGTATGCTGATTTCAGCTGCAAGGCCCCCTCTGCGATAGAGGTAGGCGCCGAGGACGTGATACGTATGGCCACAAGTTCTGACAATGGCGCGACATGGCTTCCGGTAGCCGGCGAGCTGATCACGGTAAACGAGCTT
>CADFRV010000155.1 GCA_902836725.1 Muribaculaceae bacterium | reverse complement strand
ACCGTAGTTGACTTCCATATAATACGGGTCAAGAGGGTGTCCGCTTATATACATGCTTACCAGTTCACGCTCGCGTTCAAGCAGAGTAAAGCGATCCCAGTCGGGAGCCTTGGGCATTGGTGGCTTATTGGTCTCGAGCGGCTCCATATCGTCGAAAAGGCTTGCCTGAAGCGAGTTGCGGTCCTGCTGCACTCTCTGGCCATATTTCACCAGTTGCTCTGCAAAAGTCATGTCGCCGATTTCAGCCACGATGTCCTCACGCCTTATATCCAGACAATCCAGTGCCCCGGCAAGCGCAAGCGACTCGATTGCAGAACGGTTGCATGCTGAAAGATTGACACGCTCCACAAATTCGTAGATATCCTTGTATGGGCCATTGGAATTTCTTTCAGAGATAATAGCATTGACTGCCGAGACTCCGACTCCTTTGACGGCTCCGAGTCCGAAACGTATCGAGCCGTCTTTGGTAACGGAAAACTTATCGCGGCTCTCATTGATATCCGGACCTTTGACGGACAGCCCCATAGCGCGGCACTCGTCCATATATTTGCGTATTTTGTCGGGCGAGCTGAGATTGCGTGAGAGTGTGCCGGCCATGAACTCCGCCGGATAGTTGGCTTTCAGATAGCCGGTCTGATAAGCAACCCAGCTATAGCATGTGGCGTGGCTCTTGTTGAAAGCGTAGGAAGCGAATTTTTCCCAGTCAGCCCATATCTTTTCGAGTACTTTGGGATCGTGCCCGTTGGCCTGGCCCCCTTCGAGGAACTTGCCTTTGAGGTGGTTCATCTTGTCGATGAGTTTCTTACCCATCGCTTTTCGTAGTGTGTCGCTCTCGCCGCGGGTGAAGTTGGCGAGCAGACGCGACAGAAGCATGACCTGCTCCTGGTAGACGGTGACGCCGTATGTATCCTTGAGATACTGTTCCATCACCGGAATATCGTAAACGATCGGGGTCTTGCCATGCTTTCGGGAAATGAACTCCGGGATGTAGTCCATAGGGCCCGGCCTGTAGAGGGCGTTCATGGCTATGAGGTCCTCGAAAGTGGAGGGCTGGAGCTCGCGGAGGTATTTCTGCATGCCGGCGGACTCGAACTGGAATGTGCCGATGGTGCGTCCGTCGCAATACAGTTTATATGTGGCGGGATCGTCGATGGGTATGGTCTCCATATCAAGGTCAATGCCGTGCGTGAGCTTTATGTTTTTCACGGCATCCATTATTATGGAGAGCGTTTTCAGCCCGAGGAAGTCCATTTTTATAAGGCCGGTCTCCTCTATCACACGTCCTTCATATTGTGTTACGAGGAGTTTGCCCTCGAGCTTGTCGACTGCGGTGCTCACCGGCACCCAGTCGGAGATCTTGTCGCGGCATATGATCACACCGCACGCATGCACTCCGGTGCCGCGCACGTTTCCTTCGAGTTTCTCGGCATATTTGAGTGTCTCCCTCACAAGAGGGTTGGGACTGTTCAGCTCGGTCTTGAAATCGTTGAGGAGGTTGAAGCAGTTGGTGAGGTTCATCTTCGCCTCCTTGCCGTTTACCTCCGGCATATGCCTCGGCAGGAGTTTCACTATGCGGTCGCTTTCGGGAATGGGCAGGCCTTCTACCCTCGCCACATCCTTTAAGGCCATTTTTGTGGCCATAGTGCCGTATGTGATGATGTGCGCCACATTCTCGGCTCCATATTTTTCAGTGACATACTGGAGCACACGCGCACGGCCGTCGTCGTCGAAGTCCACGTCGATATCGGGGAGAGATATACGGTCGGGATTAAGGAAACGTTCGAACAGCAGGTCGTATTTTATGGGGTCGATCTGGGTGATACCGAGGCAGTAGGCCACGCATGAGCCGGCGGCCGAACCTCGGCCGGGGCCGACGCTTACTCCAAGCCTTTCGCGCGACACATTTATGAAATCCTGCACGATAAGGAAGTATCCCGGGAAGCCCATGGTCTTCATTATGTGCAGCTCGAATTTCACACGTTCCTTTATATCATCGGAAAGGGGGGCGCCATATCGCCGCTCGGCGCCTTCATAAGCGAGTTTCGCGAGATAGTCGGCCTCGAATTTGATGCGGTACAGTTTGTCGTAGCCGCCGAGTTTCTTGATCTTTTTCTCCGCTTCCTCCTGCGACAGCACCACATTGCCGTTCTCGTCGCGGGTAAATTCGTCGAACAGTTCCTGCTCGGTTATGCGGGAGCGGTATTCCTCTTCCGTGCCGAATTCCTCCGGTATGGCGAAGAACGGCATGATGGGGGCGTGGTCAATGTCGTAGAACTCCACCTTGTCGGCGATCTCCAGGGTGTTGGCGAGCGCTTCGGGGTGGTCGGCGAACACCTGCGACATCTCTTCGGTGGTCTTCAGCCATTCCTGTTTGCTGTAAAGCATGCGGTTCTCGTCAGATATCTTTTTGCCGGTGGAAAGGCATATGAGGCGTTCGTGTGCCTCGGCGTCATCTTCGTTGACGAAATGGGTGTCGTTGGTGCATATGACCTTTATGCCGAACTTGTCGGCCATGCGCAGCAGTTCGGCATTCACTTTCTGCTGCAGGGGAAATGTCTCGTGGTTGGCGCGCGGCACAGTGGCCTTGTGGCGCTGCAGTTCCAGGTAATAGTCGTCGCCGAAGGTGTCTTTCCACCACTGCACGCGCTTTTCGGCCTCTTCTGTCTGGTCCTGGAGTATAAGGCGCGGTATCTCGCCGCCGAGGCATGCCGAGCATACGATCAGACCCTCCTTGTGTGCCTCGATATCGGCCTTGTCGGTTCGGGGATGGGAGTAGAACCCTTCCGTCCACGCTCTCGACACGATTTTCACAAGGTTGTGGTAGCCTTTTTCGTTTTTTGCGAGCAGTATGAGGTGGCGTCCGGTGTCATGCTTGTCGGTGTGTATGTCAAGGGTCTCGTTGGCCACATACACCTCGCATCCCAGGATGGGTTTGAAGATCTTGCCCCTGAGCTTTTCAGCTTCCGCACGTTTTTCTTCGGCCAATGCCGTGTCTCCCGCCGCTTCCGCTTCTTTGGCGGCAGCCTCCGCATCCTTGATAGCTCCCTTGGTCTTGGAGTTTTTCTTGGCCACGTAGTTGTAAAACTCCTTTATGGCGAACATATTGCCATGGTCGGTGATGGCGATCGCGGGCATTCCGTCGGCCATGGCCTTGTCGACAAGCGCCTGTACGGATGCCTGCCCGTCAAGTATGGAGTATTGTGTATGTACGTGAAGATGAACGAATCTGCTCATGTTTATGTGTAATGTAATGGGGAAACGAACAGGGCTTTTTCCTGGTGTGACATGCTTATGATGAAGCAATGTCAAAGGTAGGCATTTTTTTTGTCATATGCCATACCTTAAAAATAGGAGTATTGTTAAAGGGGTCAGTCTCACAACCTTGAAGAAGTGTTAAATTCAAGTCCCGCAAAAATTCTCTGTTGCCTGCGGGCGTATGTTTGCCCAAACGAAAATAAATGGCTAACTTTGCAGTCATAAAGTAGATGCCCGGTATCTATCGTTCGCCGGTAATGATACGGAAAGTCTATTTGAACAAGCCAGTATTCCATAAAGTTCCTATGCGACAGACACGCCAAGCCGTCCTGATGCTTGAAGACGGCACTAGTTTCACAGGGAAATCGTTTGGCTACGAAGCTCCCACAGCCGGGGAGGTGGTGTTCAACACCGCCATGACCGGATATCCCGAAAGCCTTACCGACCCTTCGTATGAAGGTCAGATTCTCGTTACCACATATCCCATTCTGGGTAATTACGGTGTTCCGCCTGAAACGGTAAAAGATGATGTAAGCGAATATCTTGAAAGTTCCCGTATTCACTGCCGCGCAATTATCGCGCAGGACTATTCCTGGGAGCCGAGCCACTGGCTCGCCACCCGCTCGCTCCATCAGTGGCTTCAGGATGAGAAAATACCCGGTCTTTACGGCATAGACACCCGCGCGCTCACAAAGCATCTGCGTGAAAAGGGATCCATGCTCGGCAAAATATATTTCACATCGCCCGACGAGGTGGAGTTCAGCGATCCCAATACCGAGAACCTTATCGCCAAGGTAAGCTGTCCCGAACCTGAGACCCACGGTACCGGTGAAAAGACTGTGGTATTGGTGGACTGCGGCACCAAGTTCAACATTATCCGCTGCCTTACCCGCCGCGGTGTAAAAGTGATCAGAGTGCCCTGGAACTATGATTTCAACGGCCTTGAATTCGACGGCCTGTTTATCTCAAACGGTCCGGGCAATCCCGATTTTGCCGAAGAGACAGTGGCCAACATCCGCAAATTCATGGCTACAGGTAAGCCTATCTGCGGCATCTGCATGGGCAACCAGCTCCTCGCAAAAGCAGCAGGCGCCAACACATACAAACTGAAATACGGACACCGCAGCCACAACCAGCCGGTGAGAATGGCCGGAACCGAGACCTGCTACATCACATCGCAGAACCACGGGTTTGCGGTGGATGACTCCAAACTGCCCTCGGACTGGGAACCGCTGTTCGTAAACATGAACGACGGCACAAACGAGGGCATACGCCACAAGGAAAAGCCCTGGTTCTCGGCACAGTTCCACCCCGAGGCTTCGTCGGGTCCGCGCGATACGGAGTTTATCTTCGATAAATTCATCGAATTGCTCTGAACGGCGGCATCCCCTTCATAACATTATTTCAGTATAAGACAATATCAATCCATCACATCACATATCGTCCATATTCATCAGGCATGGAAAAGATTAAAAAAGTTCTTCTTCTCGGCAGCGGCGCACTGAAAATCGGTGAGGCCGGCGAATTCGACTACTCCGGCTCCCAGGCTCTGAAAGCCATGAAAGAGGAGGGCATCGAGACCGTGCTCATCAATCCCAATATCGCTACCGTACAGACGTCCGACGGATTTGCAGACAAGATCTATTTCCTGCCGGTCACTCCGTATTTCGTGGAGCGCGTGATCGAGAAAGAGCGTCCCGACGGCATACTTCTGTCGTTCGGCGGCCAGACCGCGCTGAACTGCGGTGTGGAGCTTTGCGAGAGCGGCGTCCTTGACAAATATGACGTAAAAGTGCTCGGTACCCCGGTGCAGGCAATCAAGGACACGGAGGACCGCGAGCTGTTCGTCAAAAAACTTGACGAGATAGATGTAAAAACCATCAAGAGCGAGGCTGTGGAGAGCATCGACGAGGCGCTTGCGGCAGCCGAACGTCTCGGCTATCCTGTGATAGTGCGTGCGGCATATGCCCTCGGAGGTCTCGGAAGCGGTTTCTGCGACAATGCCGAGGAGCTGAAAGTGCTCACCGAAAAGGCGTTCTCTTTCTCCCCGCAGGTGCTTGTGGAGAAATCGCTCAAGGGTTGGAAAGAGGTTGAATACGAAGTGGTGAGAGACCGGTACGACAACTGTATCACCGTCTGCAACATGGAGAACTTCGACCCGCTGGGCATACACACCGGCGAGAGTATCGTTGTCGCACCCTCGCAGACACTCTCCAACGACGATTACCATTATCTGCGCGAACTGGCGATAAAGATAATCCGCCATATAGGCATCGTGGGCGAATGCAACGTGCAGTATGCCTATGATCCCGATTCGATGGATTACCGTGTGATCGAGGTGAACGCGCGCCTGAGCCGTTCGTCGGCCCTGGCCTCCAAAGCCACCGGCTATCCTCTGGCTTTCGTTGCCGCGAAACTCGGTCTCGGCTACGGCCTGTTCGAGCTGAAGAATTCTGTGACAAAAGATACGTCGGCTTTCTTTGAGCCGGCTCTCGACTATATCGTCTGCAAGATCCCCCGCTGGGACCTCGGCAAGTTCCACGGCGTGCGCCGCGAGATCGGCTCATCAATGAAATCTGTGGGTGAGGTGATGGCCATCGGACGCACCTTCGAGGAGGTGATCCAGAAAGGTCTCCGCATGATAGGGCAGGGGATGCATGGTTTCGTAGGCAACCGTGATATAAAGATCGACGATATGGACCGCGCCCTGAAAGAACCTACCGACAAACGTATCTTTGTGCTTGCAAAGGCTCTTCACGAGGGATACTCGGTGGAGCGCATACATGAACTTACCAAGATAGACCGGTGGTTCCTCCAGAAACTCAAGCATATAA